>JAJFLO010000501.1 GCA_021772675.1 Verrucomicrobiota bacterium
CATTCTCAATTGTCGCTAACCTAACCCCAGGCGGTTCCGGTCCAGTAGGCACTGAATCGATCCCCATGGATATTGAAGTTAACTTTTAGATTAATCAATTTCTTCCTCTAATTTCCAACCGAAATATCTATAACTACTTCATTCAAAATAATTTGCAAAATAATTGACAAAGTAAGTCTATTATAGTCTAATTAAGTTTAGGTGTGGTTTACTATAATTACGCGGTTTTCTAAAAAAATATAATTTATGAAAAATTTATTAGACGTCGAAGATTTAGCAAAATACTTAAAATTACAAAAACAAACCATTTATAATTGGTTAAATCAGCGTAAGATTTCCGGGATGAAAATCGGCGGTGTGTGGCGTTTTGATAAACAAGAAATCGATAAATGGCTAAAGTCACAAGCTAGAAAAGCAAAAAAAAAGAAATAATTTAAAATTTATCAAATATAGAGCATTTTTTCTTAATTTAATACTAATCGTAATAATAATAAATAATAATGACTGAATCTAAACACTTGGGCATATTTTGGGGAACAACGGCCTTGTATCTTACAGAGACGTCTGAAACATCTCCTGAAACAACATTTCATGTACCGTTTCAGAAGTCATCAAAATCTGATTCCAAAAAGTCGTCTATCGATCCCATGAAGGTCGAATTTGTTCGTAATTTAAAATCCGCTTTAGCGGAGAATAACATCAGTTCATCATCAGTAAATCTCTCCCTACCCACAAAAGACATTATTTTCCGTTCGTTCACAATCCCTTGGATGCAGCGTTTCGAGGTTAATAATGTTGTTGAATTTGAAGTCACTAAATATATTCCGTTTTCTCTTGATGAACTTGCTTTTTCGTTTCAACCGATCACAATTACCGAAAACTCTATAAAGCGGATCCGTATTATTTTTGTCGCTATCAAGAACGATGCTTTAAGGAAATATATGAGGGCATTAGAAGCGGCTTCTCTCGACGTGAATATTATTGAACCTGCAGCCTCAAGTTTGATCAGAGCGCTTAGTTTCAAAGATTTAATTCCTAAAGACGAAACGATCGCATTGATCGAAAAAGGAGATGTCGGGCGAATCATTATTATTGACAATAATGTTCCGCAATTTGTCCGGGAATTTTATCTTTCCTCAACACTTATTGATCAGGGTGCTGACGAACCTGACCATGCCGTTAAAAAATTAACTAATGAAGTGCGCATTTCACTCAATTATTTTAACCGTCAGAACGAAGAATTAAATGTCAAGAAAATTTTCCTACTAACATCAGACAAAGAAGAAAATTTGACGAAAGACCTGGAACAATTCCTTGATATTCCTGTGACTGAGATAGCACTTGATTCCGTATTAGAGAATATGTCTGAGGTAGGTATCGACATGATTAACGCTTACGGAGCCAGCATAAGCTCAAAAATCAGTTTACCGGCATCTTTTAATCTTTCGAAACCAAAAGCTGAAATTAAAAAAACTTCAAAGCCTGTTGTAAAAAGACCGATTAATATCAAATCACTCATTAAGACTGCCGTTATCTGCATACCATTGATCATTCTTTCACTGTCACTTTCAATTTATTTGAAAAAAACTTTAATAAATAAAGTAACTACCTTGAGCCAAAAACTTCAATCATTTAAGGATCAAGACACTGATTTTCTCGAACGAAAAGAATTAATCCTAAAAACAAAATTAACCTATTTTCAAAACACGAGAACACAAAGCAATACCGCATTATTTTTACTCCTTATTCCTGAACTTCTACCCAAAGGTGCCTGGATACAAAACATAGATATTGTCTATGACGATTCCTCGATGTTTGAAGACCCAGCCATTAAAAAAAAGAACCCGAAACTAGTCAATATTGAAATAAAGCCGACTTTAGTGCTAACCCTTGACGGTTACGCCTATTCAGAAAACAAAAACAATCAATTCCAACTCATCAATACATTTTTAGGGCAACTGAAAAAGAGCAAGGAATTCTCAAATGCTTTTCAGGATATCAGCCTTGAAACCACCAATGCTCAAAAACTGAGCGAGTATGATGTCACTTTCTTTAAGATCGTATGCACAAAAAAACCTAATGAATATAATAAAAAAATTAAATAGCATTAATGCAGAAGATATTAAGAATTATGATTGGGCGCAGCTCAAAGACCGTCTGCTGAGCCAACCAGAAAGTCTTATCAAGATCGGTATCATTTCATTTACTGTGATAGCCGTTGCTCTTTCATTCCGTATGTATACAGCATCTAAAAAATCTATGAAATCAACATTAACAAACCTTCAAAATAAAACCCAAGCCATAGACAACTTGGAAGCAACACAAAAACAGTACAATAATTTCATAAACAGTATCCCTAAAACTATTCCAGTAGATCAATTAATTGAAATACTATCCGCAACTGCTATCAAATGGGATGTCCAGATCTTATCATTTTCACCTGCTAATGAAAAAAATAATGGCAATATCAATTTGACAAATGTTGAAATTAACATCATTTCAGAAAATTATAAAAACATCGTTCTTTTTATGCATGACATTGAGAATTCCGAATATTCCATCCGAATAGGCAGGGTATCAGGATCGTCCGGCACGATCAATCAAAGAAATTCACGAAGACGATCAGGGAGAAGGACTATAGAGAATTCTAATACCAAAGAATATATCACTGTAACCGTCGCAATTGAATCATTAGAGTTTAAAAATGGCTAAACTACAATTTTTTCTAACAATTTTTATTACCCTTAATTTGGCAGGCCTTGTTAATGCTCAGGAGAATCGTTTAACTCTTGATGAACTGAACTTTAAACTCATGACTCTGCCAAATCCTTTTCAATCACAACTGCCGATCAAACCAGAGCCTGTAGTTGAGAAACCTATTAAAAAACCAGGGGTCGTAGAACGTCCTGTAAGAGTTAATCCAGAACAACCAAATAGAGTTGAACAGCACCGCGAAGATGAAAAACCTATAGAACCAGAAATAGAAATCCCACCAATGCCCAACTTTATTGTCTCAGGCATTATTTGGAATTCAGAGCGTCCGCAA
>JAJFLO010000502.1 GCA_021772675.1 Verrucomicrobiota bacterium
ACTCACATTTTAGGTTTCATTTTTGATTTGTTAAAGTAACTCGGCCATTCCTGGCTGAGATGCCTTGTGATTTGCGCAGCCAGGAATGACCGCGTTACTCAGTTTTGATTGCAAGTTAACCATATTTGAATAACAAATCAAAAATAAAACCTAAAATGTGAGTACATAGAAACCACCAGCTAATAATGTGAAATTTAATACTTGGTTTGGAACGGTAGTTGTTAGCCAAATTATCTGAGTAGTGGTTTTAGTTGGAAATCTTTGAGGAACCTTGACCCAGCCGCTTAAGTTCATCATGCCCGGTCAACACTAATTTCTAATAAATTCGGGCAGCCACAATGTGGTTTCGGGAAATTTTAGAATGATTATTAGAGCTATGACTTGAATGATAATGTATGGAATCACACCTTTATAAATATGCCGTGTCTTAATTTCAGGAGGCGCAACGCCTTTCAGATAAAATAATGCAAAACCAAATGGCGGGGTCAAGAAGGAAGTCTGTAGATTCATGGCCATTAGTATACCGAACCAAATTGGATTAATATTCATTTTTACCAGGAGTGGCGTGATGACTGGCACGATTATGAATGTTATTTCAATGAAGTCGATAAAAAATCCTGCGATGAATACCACAACCATTGTCAAGAGCAAAAATGCCATAGGACTTAATTGAGCTTTCATAATTATGTTTGTAATGTAGGTGTCACCTTCCATTCCTCTGAATACCAAACCCAACGCCGTTGCTCCCGCAAGGATAATGAATACCATACATGTAATGTGGGTTGTTTCGACCATAACACTTGTTAAGGTTTTTATATTCATTTTACCTTGGATGATGGTTAAAATTGACGCACCCAATGCGCCTACGGCTGCGGCTTCAGTTGGGGAGGCTAATCCAGCAAATATTGATCCCAAAACACATAAAATCAGTACGGACGGTGGTACAAAGGCGTTTCCCAAACGCCGGATCATTGCTTTTCCCTTGAATTTCTCCAATTCATCTGTAGGCATTGCCGGCACTAATTCTGGTTTAACAACGGCTAAAATAATGATCCACAAAATGTAGAGACCCAGAAGAATAAGTCCGGGAATTAATGCGGCCATAAAAAGGTCTCCGACAGAGACGTTTAATACACTTCCAAGTAGTACCAAAACAATACTTGGCGGAATGATTTGTCCTAAAGTACCCGAAGCTGAAATTGTCCCAGCAGCAACCTCTGGACTATAACCACGTTTTATCATGGTGGGCATGCTTAATAGACCCATAGTTACAACAGTTGCTCCCACAATTCCCGTTGATGCGGCTAATAGTGTACCTACGATTACAATTGATATTGCCAAACCGCCTCTCAGCTTCCCAAAAATCAACGCCATCGTTTCTAATAATTCTTCTGCAATTCCGGATCGTTCTAGCATTACTCCCATATAAACAAATAATGGTACAGCAATTAAGATGTAATTCGTCATGATTCCCCATATCCGTAACGGTAGAAAGGAAAAAAAATCCATTCCCAAACTGATCATTCCGAAAAATATCGCGACGCCGCCTAACGTAAACGCGACTGGATATCCAGCAAGTAAAAGAATAAATAATGTTAGAAATAAAAAAACAGGCATGTTCAAGTCGAAGTATTTATTTTTTGGGGATTCAAAATAGTTTGTAGCGACTGAATTAACATTGATAACGCCTGTAGGAAGAGCAGGAAAAAACCGGTAGGAATAGCTGCTTTTAAGATATAACGAGCGGGTAATCCCCCTGGATTTGGTGATGATTCTCTCATTTGAAACGAATTGATGACAAAATCGCGTGCTGCCCATATGGCAACTAGAGAAAACGGGATAAGAAAAAGAAGTGTGCCGATGAGATTGATCCAGGCTTTTTGGCTGGTAGATAACTTCGCATATATTATATCAACCCGAACATGACGGTCATGCTTCAATGAATATGCTGCGCCCAGTAAAAATAGAAATCCAAAAATATGCCATTGAAGCTCCTGAACGCCAACGTGACTTTTCCCTAATATATAACGGCTAAGGACATCATAACACACGACCAGAACTAACACAGACGTTAACCAGGATACACACTGACCGACAATTTCGTTTAACTTATCAATGCCAATTTTTAAAGAATTAAGGAAGTTCATGATGGATTTTTCTAATGAATTGATTACCGTATGGGTTCGTTTTAAGTATACATGAATTCATTGTCATACTATTTACAAATCGCATGCTTAGTAACATAGAGCTCCAAGTCGGCATATTCATTGGATTATTTACAGATTTGGAGGTCTATGTTATTTTTGAATTTGCCGATAATATATAAATTTAATTGGAGTAATCTTCGAGGCCGCTTAACGGACTTGAATAATTTAATACGAAACCTGGGTTGCCGGAAGTAGCAACTCCTTTTGGGGCGTGGCTGTGGTGCACTGCCCGGGAACACCGTTTCAGCTACACCCAGAAAGGGTATGCTACTTTTACCACAATTGAATTTGGCCTGAATAACTCATAAACTTTCGTAGTGAGGGTTATTAAACTGTGTGAGATCAATGAGTTATGAATTTTATCCGAGTACAGGAGTCGTGTTGAAAATCTGCCGTGGTGGAAACTATTTCGAACCCGGATAATTTTATAACCCATTGATATCGCATAATATTATGGCTCGTAATAAAAAGTTTATGAATTATTCAGGTTAGAATCATATATGAAATTTCTTAAGTTTAAAAGGAGTAGACGATGAAAGGAATAATACTGGCCGGTGGATCAGGTACGCGGTTATATCCCATCACAAAAGCCGTAAGCAAACAATTGCTTCCGGTTTATGACAAACCGATGATTTATTATCCATTAACGGTTTTAATGCTTGCGGGAATACGGGATATACTAATTATATCCACACCGACAGATTTGCCTTGCTACAAACAATTGTTTAAAAATAGCGATGATATTGGCATTAAACTGTCGTATGCAGAACAGCCAAGACCAGATGGGCTTGCGCAGGCCTTTATCATAGGTGAAGAATTCATTGGAGATTCATCTGTATCTTTGGTATTAGGCGATAATATTTTTTATGGTGATGGTTTGACAAAGATGCTTCGACATGCAGCCAGTATAGATACGGGAGCGACAGTTTTCGCTTATCATGTCAAAGATCCTGAGCGATATGGCGTCGTTGAATTTGATAAAAATAGGTGCGCCATAAGTTTGGAGGAGAAGCCTGAAAATCCAAAATCAAATTATGCAGTAACCGGTTTATATTTTTATGATAATCAAGTGGTCGAATTTGCAAAAAATTTAAAACCATCCGCTCGAGGGGAGTTAGAAATAACTGACTTAAACCGGTTATATTTGAACCAGAATCAGTTAAGTGTTGAAATACTAAACCGTGGTGTGGCCTGGTTAGATACGGGAACCCATAGTTCATTACAAGAAGCTTCGACGTTTATAGAAGCCGTAGAAAAAAGGCAGGGATTGAAAATCTCATGCATTGAGGAAGTTGCCTATAGAATGGGCTATATTGATTCAGATCGGCTTGTTGATTTAGCCAGCCAGCTTGGGAAAAATGAATATAGTCAATATTTATATGACATCGCTAAATTTTCAGTATGACTTAAAGCGATCTTTGGTTTGGTCAAAAAAAATAAATTTCCTGCTAAATACGTGAAAGCACCCGAAAAAAATTTAATGGGGTTAGTCCGAAAAATATCGAACAAATTCAATAAATACTTTGTGTGTCTTTTAGCGTGTTTCTGGGAGAGTTAAAATTATGAGCCTCTTGCAAAAGTATATTTTAGCCGCGTTGAGAGCGCATGTTCGTTAGGTTTGTCAGATGTTCAATTACGTGCATACCAAAAAGTATGTATTGATTTATCATCTGACAAAAATGACGACCATCCGTCGCAACCCTCTGGGCGACAGTCTCTTTTGGCTCACAGTCAATTTTGAGAAGTGGGTACGATGCGTATGCATCTCACTTAACTTCTCAAAATCACCTGTGCATCCAAAATAGAATGACGCGCGGCCAAATATACTTTTGCAAGAGGCTCTTATGATTAAAATTCAAACAGATTTACCCGGTGTATTAGTTCTTGAGCCCAGAGTTTTTACCGACGACCGAGGCTTTTTCATCGAGACCTTTCAGAGTCAACGCTATAAAGAATATGGAATAAATTATTCGTTTGTACAGGATAATATCTCAGAATCAATGCGTGGGACATTAAGGGGATTGCATTACCAATATCCTCATAGTCAGGGAAAGCTTATCCAGGTTATGGCTGGAAGTGTATTCGATGTTGTTGTGGATATACGTCGTGGATCACCCGTATTTGGTAACTGGTTTGGTACTGAAATTTCGGCAGCTAATAAACGCCAGCTCTGGGTACCTCCGGGTTGTGCTCATGGTTTCTGTGTTACCTCAGACGCCGCCATATTCCACTATAAATGTACCGATTTTTATAGTCCACAGTCTGAACATACCATTAAATGGAATGATGAAGATATTGCGATAGACTGGCCAGTTTTTGATCCAGTTGTTTCTTCAAAGGACGCAATTGGCTTGAAATTGAAGGACATGTCAGAGGAGAATTTGCCTGCTTTCAACGATAAAAAATAAAAACTCTTTAGCCTGATTAATTCATGCGATTCGTCACGAGAGCACTTAACTCGCTCATAATAAATTGAGTTAATCAGCTTATTTGAGCAGAGATTAGGGCTCGCAGCAGAATACTGATGAATTATTCAGGTTAGCCCGTGAAATACGCGAAATGACGCGAAAAGAATGTATTCTTTGCAACAGATCTAAATCATGAATAATCTTGATTTTGCATATAATGTTAATAAATCAGAACTTCTATTACACTTTTTTGTGTGTTTCGCAGGCTAAAATAGTTATCTGTATGACAGCGGACTAGTGAAATTACATGGGTGTTTAAAATAAAAATAGCAGGTTGAAGGGGCTCTGTTTTTCGATAAGATAAGATTTTGCAATCCCGAAGCGATTATTTGACAGAGGTTCATTCCTGCTATGCTTTATTATACCAGCATATGGCATGCCGAATTTAATGTAAATTTGGAAATGTTCGTAAATTATCTTTGAATAGCCAATAAACTATTTTGAAATAATTTTCAATCGTTAAGGTTATTGATTTTTAGGTGTTCCAATTTGTCGCTTTTTTCAACCTAAATATTTCATTTTCGGGCAATTTGTCAGTTTTGAAGACATGGGCAAATACAAGAGAGCTTGTAACCATTCACATATGATTTAGTATTCAGAATTGACAGTTGTAATAAATCAAAGTAAGAAGCGGCAATATCTCTAATCAGCGATATGGGGCCGGTTTTTTTCTATTTTAATTCGCGACAGCTGACACGCAGAAACTATCCTCTATGGACCGTTATCTTTTATCTTGCATCACTCAAGTTATTTGTGGGACGCCATACTGGCCTGGATTATGCATAAAGTTTTGTGATGAGAGTTATTAGATTGCGTGAAATCAATGAGTCCTGAATATTATTCGCGTGCAGAAATAGTGTTGAAAATCCGTCGTGGTGGAAACTGTTTCGAACTCGTTGATATTATGACTCGTGATTGAAAGTTTATGAATAATCCAGGCCAGGTCCAAGACAAAACCGTACGAATTAGTCAGGTTGTCGTTTTACTCTTTTCTACTGCCCACTATTCACCGTTGTTTTTCCTCTTTTCTTCACTATCCTTTTTCTCTTCATATCCTTCTTCATCATTGGATTCTTCCTGACTCTCCTCCGCTTTTTCTACACTAAGCTCATGTCTGGCTTCAGCAAGTTTATTCATAGCTTTTGATGCAACGGAAATATCTTGAGATGATGGCTCTGCTGGAGCCATCGCCGCAGCAAGAACTGAGGCCATCTTTGTTACTGTTTCTTCTGGCGTTGCCTCTTGCCCTGTGTCTATATTTACATGACCACCGACGGCATATTGTTGTCCATCGGGACCTGTCTGATAAACAAATGCAGGACCGCCAATTGCGTTGCCACCTGACGCTGCAAGATGAGCATTTTCATGACTTCTGACTTCCTGATCACGAGCCTTCAATTCTTTTACCTGTTTCTTTTCATCAGTTGAGAGTTTACCTGATTGCTCTTTATTTACGCTCACATCTTCTGCATTGACATTATCCAAATTGTAATCTGGTTTTATTTTATCATTCTTTACTATTGATTTAGAACTATGCTGTCTTTCAATTTCTTCACGGACTTCGAATTCAATAATTCGAGATTGCAGTTCATGGATAGAATGTACTGAATTATTAGAGAAATTTGATTCTGTACTTTTTGGAGGTTGTGTCGTTTTTAAATTTGAATCTTCTTTGCTATCTGGAAAATCAGAGGAGTGGCTTGAAACAGATTGGCTACCATATTGAGGATTTATCTGTGATGATGGAATTACTTGAATTTCTGTCATAGTTGAACCTACACGTTAAATTATTGATAACGGATTGTTGTTCTCTTGAGTCAGTATTTAGCCTGAATAATTCATCAGTATTCTGCTACGAGCTCTAATCTCTGCTCAAATAAGCCGATTAACTCAATTTTACATCTCAGTGAATGAAAATTCACTTTCACCGTGAAATTTTCTCTAATCAATTTATTATGAGCGAGTTAAGTGCTCTCGCGACGAATCGCATGAATTAATCAGGTTAGGACTATCAGTTTATAGGTGCAGGCGATTTTATTAGCCAAATGTCTCTGCCGTTCATCAAAATGAATTTTCTCCTGGCATTTGCGTCTGACACCCAAAATCTGAAATTAAAATACTGAGACCGGCTTCTACCACCCTGGCTTTATCGGCAAAGAAATACGGATATTTAGACGAAGTTAGTTTTTTTTACTGATTTTTATTTAAACTGAGCTATTTCAAATATAAACTTTATATATTAGTTTATAGATATTCAGAGTAGATCCCTTAAAAAAGGACTAATTATCCCACTTGAGCGAAATATTTGTGGGGTCCATTGTGTCAAAAATTGACGAAACTCATGCTGACTCATCACGATTATAATCGCATTGAATGGGCAGTATGGCACTGTAGTTAAAAGGAACCATACTACCATGATATCTCGCATTAATGTATATTTATCCCTTTTCTTCCTTCTTTTTTCTCCCGCCTGTTTAATGGCTATTACTCTTGGGCAAATTGATGATTTTGAAGATACCACAGAATTGGGTTGGGATATTCAACAAACCTATGATTATCCTCAAAACATACCTACAGACGGTCCTGACGGAACAGGGGACAATTATTTACAATATCAGACTTCAGGACTGACTTCCGGGGCAGGAAGTCGAATGGCGTTTTTTAATCGAACTCAGTGGAAAGATGATTATATAACTGTCGGAGTCACAGAAATTAAAATGCATGTTAATAATTTGGGTTCAACAGATCTTAATTTAAGAATTGGATATAGTGAAAGCGCCGGGAATTCAGGGACATGGTGGATTTCTAAAAATCCTGTTACAATATCTTTCGGAAGTGGTTGGCAATTAATTTCGTTACCGGTTGATGAATCAAATCTTTCTTTGGCAGCCGATTCAAGTGGATCATTACCTTACTCTACGGTAATGGGAGCAGTAGCAGAAGTTCGCATTCTTTCTTCAACATCGGGTAACTTTAGAGGGGACCTTATAACAACTGCTAATCTTGGAGTAGACAATATAACAACCAATCCGATTCCACTAACCTGGACAAACACATCTGGTGATAATTCTTGGCATACGACATCCAACTGGGATTCTGGAGTTGTTCCCGGATCGGGTGATGATGTTGTCATACCGGATTTGACAGGCGATAACATCATCACTTATTCAATCGGTACAACTAATGTAAAAACTTTAGCTATTGCAGGAGATATGTTAAGCATTACCGGCGGTGCTTTGGGTATTACCGATACCTCTATTATCAGTGGCAAAATTACACTTGCCGGGGGTACCTTTGACATCAGTGGCCCGGTCACTGTTAATGATCTGGTGAATTGTACAAGTGGGAACTTAATGATATCAGGTACGTTAACATTGACAGGAGGATTTGATTTTAATGTTTCGCCAACCTTGATAACTTCCGGCGGAGGCACATTGATATTACAAACAGGTACAACCAATTCCTGGAATATCTCATCAACAACTGATTTCCAAATTGACAATGTGACAGTCAGTAGTGCTGGGACGATTAATTATACCACCTCAAACGCAGGAGCAGTTGAATTGTTAAATGGTGGTATCTTGAGGAATGAAGTTGGCGGTGTCTTTAATTTTCAAACCGGCACGGCTGGAATCGACGCTGGTACAGGTGGGGGAACTTTTGACAATCTTGGCACCGTGCAAAAAACAGCAACAATACAAACAACTTTGATTGACAGTGCTTTTAATAGTAATGCTGGCTCTGCTATTGATGTGCAAATGGGAGTTTTACAGTTAACAGGTGGCGGGACAAGCACTGGATCCTTGACGTTTTCAGGGGGCGGCCCTGCTTTCAGAGGTGGCACTCATACGCTCTTGACTGGTACCGCCATTACGGGACGTCTCACGCTAAATTTTACCAATGGAGGCGTGCTGAATATTCCCGGTACGGCGTCTATTACCGGGGGTGGGTTGAATATTGATAATACTGAAACATCGTCAACAACCGGTGGTGGCACTCTTAGTTTATTGGCGGGAACAACCAATACGTGGAATATTCCTTCATCTTTTGATCATAGGATAGACGGAGTGACGGTCAGCAATGGGGGAACGCTAAACTTTATAGATGTAAGTACTGGTAGTCTTGATATTCTGAATGGTGGTATTTTACGCAATGAAGTCAGCGGGATTTTTGATATTCAGAGTGCATTGGGAATTGCAATCAACAGTTCCACATCAGATGGAATGTTTAATAACTTTGGTATGATTCAAAAGACAACAACGACTCAAACAGCAAGAGTAATCGCCGCGGTTTCCAACAATTCTGATTCTACCCTTGACGTGCGACAAGGTATTTTACAACTGGATGATTTAGCCATAAACAATGGTACTATCCTTCTTGCTGCTGATGCTGCCATGGATATCGACAGCACGACCTTTGACAACGCTTCAGGTGCTATGATTCAAGGAGAAGGAACTCTGGATGTCTCCGGGACAACCTTCACAAATTCAGGATCAATCACACCCGGGACCTTGGCAGGCACACTTACCATAACGGGTGATTTGAATTTAAATGCCACGTCTATTATCGATATCGAGTTGGCAGGAACCACAACTGCGGGCACCGATTACGACTTGATCGCAGTCTCTGGAACTGCCAATCTTGACGGAGCACTTAATATTTCATCCTTTGGAGCTTTCACTCCAGAGGTAAGTGATATATTTCAGGCTGTGACATATGGCGGACATACGGGGGTATTTGCCACAATTAATTCTCCACCAAACACAACCTTTACCCCATCCTATAATGCCGATAATGTGTCTCTGGAGGTAACAAATATTACAGTTGAAGTAACACTATCGACTGATACAACGATTACCGGTAGTCTCTGCTCGGATAATTCTTCTAATAACATCATTATTGATGCCGGTGTGACTGTAACGTGCGATTGTGATTTAACCGCCTTCCCAAATGGCTGGGAAATGAATAACTTGACAGTCAATGGTACAATCACACATCTTGATCAAGCCACGGATGGTGTTGTTATTGCTGCAGGAGGCGATGTCACTGTGAGCGCTGCCGGTATGATTGATGCAGATTCAAAAGGATTTAATGGCGGTAATGCAGATACATCGGGATCTGGAGATGGTGCCACTGCGGGCGGTACCGGTGCCGGTGCTGGATTCGGGGGTATTGGTGGACCATTAAACGGGTCGGGCGGTGCAGCTTATGGATCATTGGCAATGCCCGATAATCTCGGGTCAGGAGCAGGTGGTGTTCATGATGGAACGAACAATATTGACTACAAAGGAGGAGATGGCGGGGGAAAGATTAAACTAAATGTCAATGGGACATTGACACTTAACGGTACGGTAAAAGCAGATGGTGGGGCTGGGGCCGGAAGTTCCACAACGCGCAGTGCCGGCGGTGGATCGGGAGGATCAATTTGGATTTCAACGGATGTGTTTACGGGTAATACTGGTTCGGTTGTGGCTGATGGCGGTGACGGATTTAATGGTGGTGGTTCAGGAGGCGGTGGCCGTATTTCTGTATATTTTAATACAAATTCTTTCTTCGGAGAGATATCTGCAGGTGGCGGCCAGATAGCGGCTGCAAACGGAATCGGTGGTGCTGGAACAATTTATTTGAAAGACTCAGCAAATAATATATTTGATTTAATCATTGAAAATGGTGCAAATATTGCAAATGCAGACACTCCAGTCAATTCGGCTGATGACTTTGGAGACCAACCCATTCAGAGATTAATTGTTGTTAATTCCCGCCCGAATATTACCGGATCAATGATGATTAATTCCGATACCTCATTATTTAGCAGCATGATGACAGTTAGTGATACCCTAAATATTCATGACGATTTAGATATCATAGACAGCAGCTTAATCGTAGCCGGAAATCTGGCGCCAATAAATAATATCTCGTTTAGCAGCACTTCGAGTTTAACAGTAGCTGACTTGCAGACTGTAGAGGATATAATTATTACTGATGGTACAATTCTTAATCATTTTCCGGGAGATACCCGAGGATTAACCATTACAGCTCCAAATCTAACGATCAATGATGGCGGTGCGATCGATGCAGATCTTCTCGGGTTTACCGGCGGTAATGCGACGGACCCGGGATTAGGGACCGGAGGTGCACCTGGAGATACCGGCACTGGGGGTGGTTATGGTGGTAACGGCGGACCAGTTAGCGTTGACGGCGGAATCGCATATGGATCACTTTCGGCCCCTGGAGATCTCGGGTCGGGTGGTGCAGGGAGCCGAGACGGGACTAACAGTATCGATTATCAAGGCGGTGATGGTGGTGGTAGAATCCGGTTAAATATTGCCGGAACATTACTTATTAATGGTCGTATATCAGCAAATAGTGCCGCAGGGACCGGGAGTTCCACTACCAGAAGTGCAGGCGGCGGTTCCGGAGGGTCCATAAATATTAGTGTCAGCGTTTTTTCTGGATCTATCGGAGCTGTTACGGCCAATGGAGGCGATGGTTTGAATGGCGGAGGTTCGGGTTCCGGTGGACGCATCGCTATTTACTTTGATACAAACAATTTTTTTGGATCGATTACAGCAAGCGCCGGTTCTGCTTCTGCGGGTGAAGTTGGTGGCGCCGGAACAATTTTCATAAAGGATAATGCAACTGCGGTATTCGACTTAATAATGCAGAATGTCAATGGCCTGGCAGATGCGATTACACCTGTGGATGTTGCCTTGGATTTTGATGGAGAAACCGTTAAAGATTTTATTGCAATCGGCTCAAATCCTGTTATCGCCGGGTCGCTATTAACTCTTCAACATGTTCTCATATTCGGTTCACGCCCTGACATCGATGGTGATATTTCCTTTACGGACAGTTCCTTTGTTGATTTTTTGATTACGGGAATTTCGGGTACCCAGGTCGGCGGATTCGATGTCTCAGGCACCGCAAATTTTGATGGTGCGTCAAGAATTAATTTTGAAGGATTTAATCCGTCGGTTTCAGATTCATTTACGCTGGCAACCTATGCCGGCCGGAATGGTGAATTTGATGATGTTGATATTCCCTCGACAATAACCGCTGATGTTAACTATAATACAGGTGATGTAACAGTTAATGTGACCGGTGTTGTTGTTGAGAACCAATGGATTGCCGGGACAGGCGGTGAATGGACCGACGGCTCAAATTGGAGTTTAGGTATACCAACTGCAATACATACTGCTATTATTAATATCGGAGGAGGCAATACGATAACTGTTTCTTCAGGCAGCAATCAGGTGTTTGCTATTGTTTCCCAGGAAAATATTGAAATCGGCGGTGGTTCTTTGACAATCCAGAATGAGTCAACAATAAATGGCAGTTTGACGATTAGTGATGGTTTAATATCTGGAGATGGCGATGTCACGGTTAATGGCAGCTTTAACTGGAGTGGCGGTACTATGGATGGGAGTGGACGAACAATCCTGAATGGCGGGGGTAGTATCAATGGTTCAAACAGCAAGATTCTCAACGGAGCACGTATTTTAGAAAATAATGATACACTGAACTGGAGTGGAATCGGACCGATCAATACAGTCACAGGGTCAAGCCAAATTTATAATACCGGAACGGGTACCTTTAATATACTCAATGAAGATGGGATAGATTACGAGTTCGATTCCGGGCTGACCTTTGATAATCAGGGGATTTTTCTGCGTACGAGTGGTTCAGGCAGTGTTCGATTTTTGGGCGTATTTAATCATTCAGGATTGGCATTCATCGATACCGGTGAACTGGAGTTATCCGGAGGTGGTACGTCAAGCGGTTCATTTGAATTGCTGGATGGAACGGTTCTTGATATTGAGCAAGGGCATACGTTTAACCCAGGTACGTTAATCTCAGGAGACGGTATTGTCGAATTCAGTGATGGTACGGTAGTTATCAATGATGGTACAATGTCATCTCAGATAAATATATCGGGTGCTGATGTTGAGGCAAATGCTGCACAGACGTTTTCAAAAATAAACTTGTCAGGCGGTTCTGTTGGCGGTTCCGGAACAATAACTTTAACTGATTTATTAACCTGGACCGGGGGGACAATAGGTGGTTCCGATGTTATTAATGCAGATGCGGGTGTTGCGATCGGGGGAACAGCAGCTAAAACATTGAATCGGACTGTTAATAGTAACTTTTCAGGCAGTTTAAATTGGAACAGCCAATCACAAGTCAATGGTACCGGGACATTTAATCATCAGTCAGGAAGAATTGATTTGTCATCAGAATTTACGTTTGTAGCAAATTTTAATAATGAATCAGCCATACTGAAATTTAATTCGTTTACAAACACGTTTAGCGGATTATTCACGAATTCGGGTTTTATCACAATCGACCTGGGGACTATTGAAGTAGGGACTGCTGTTGAGAACAGCGGGTTTATAAACATAAAAAATCCGGCAAGGTTTAAGGCCTCCGGAGCGACATTTTTAAACAGCGAAACAGGTCGAATCTATGGGGCCGGCGAACTTGATGTATCGACTGCTGATTTTACAAATAGCGGTATGATTAAACCGGGAACGTCTTCCGCAACTGCCGGAGAGTTTACGATCAACGGAAATATGACACTCACTGAAACATCCGTTATTGAAATCGAATTAGGTGGTATAGATTCCGGGCCGCCGACGGAATTCGATATATTGAATATTACGGGTAATATTGATTTGAACGGAGAATTGAATGTTTCATTAATCAATGGGTATACTCCTGACGCAGGTGATCAGTTGACCATACTGAATTATGCGTCAAAATCGAATGATTTCAGCCAGATTAATCTTCCTGCTTCAAATAATGGTCTTATGTGGCGCCATTTAACAGGTGCAGCACAATTTCAGTTGCAATTTGTTGATGCATCAGCATCGGTTGGTAGTCGGGTGTGGCAGGATGAAAACGGGAATGGTGTCGATGATGCGGGTGAATCCGGTTTGTCCGATATAGCGGTTAATCTTTTTCAGGAAGGCGGTGATGGTGTTGCGGGAACTATGGATGACTTGCGGGTTGAATCAGCGACAACCTCCGGTTCAGGGGATTATGGTTTTTCGCAGCTTATACCCGGTAACTATTTTCTCCAGTTTATACTGCAGGCTGATCTCATATTCACTGCACCTAACCAAACGGGCAATGATGATTTAGACAGTGATGTCGATCCTTCAACAGGTTTCACTCCAATTTTCACTTTAACTTCAGGGGAAGCCAATCTTAGCTTGGATGCTGGGTTTTTACAAATACCCGGACCAAGGATAATTAATTATATACAGTTCGATGAGAATAATCGTGATGGTGTTTTGACGTCCTTTAACGTTTCTTTTGATCTGCCATTGACCGAATCGGACTTAGGTAGCGAAGATGTGCGTGTTACTAATCATACAACAATTCAGGATTTTTCCCCTCTGAATTTCATTTATGATCCCTTGTTGAACGAGATTGTTGTTACGTTTATAAATTTACCTGACGGTATTTATACGTTACAGCTAGATAGTGGAATCGACGCATTTAGAGGATTGAATAACGGCTTACTTGATGGAAGTCCTGCATTACCGCTCCCCTCTGGAGAGGGCGTGCCGGGTGATGATTTTGTTCTCGATTTTTCTGTTGAAACTAACGATGTGGTTTCTCTGACCGGTTTGATTGCTGAGGATCCTCCCGGATCATTAATTTATCGTGAGTTTTTTGAAGGAATTCTAGCGCCGGGAGATACGGATATAATCACACGTGATATTGATGGTAATCAGACATTATCAATTGCATTGATCCCGGAAGATTTTTCAATTCAGGGCCATATCGATGTTACTGATTCTGCGGGTAATCCGATCAGAACCGCTACCGCATCGGCACCTGGAGAAAATGTATTGGTACAGTCGATTCAAATTATAGATTTTACATCAGTATCGATCAGTGTCAACTGTGTTTCGGGATTGGGGCGATATAACCTCGAGTTAGTATTAAACAGCGCCTTTGAAGAGGAATTCTATCTTGGTGGAGATAATGATACTATTGCTAACGCACAACCATTGGATTCTTCTGCTGTTTCATTGACCGGCACAGCGGATCGATTTGCTGTACTGGGTAGAAATTCCGGCACCAATGACGATTATTATGCCGTATCCATGAATGTAAACGACAGTATGACAATTGCTGCGACAGAGGTTGATTTGGAAATCCTGAATGTCAGTGGTGATGTACTGTCCAATGGAGAACAGGAGCCGTTTAGATTAATCTCAACTATTCAGGATTTTGTTGCACCGGCGAAAGAAATGTTTTACATTCGAGTCTACGCAGCTCAGGGTACTGACTATACTTTGTTGATTACCCGTAATTCAATATTTAACATCGAGCCGGATACCGTATTCGGATCAATACCCGACATTACTCGGCATGGGACAGCTTTAGGTTCGATTAATAACGATTTATTTAACAGAGATGGAGTTCCAATAACCGGTTCTGTCATTATTGAAGGATCACCGCTGACATTGGGAATAAATGGGGATGGCAGTTTTGTGACAATTGATTCAACGGTTGGGCTGGTCTTTGAAAACGTAGAATTTTTGACTCCGGGTACACCTTTAGCGTCATTTTCAATATCGTTCGATGGTCAAAATTTTATTAATGCAAGCCCGTCGGATCAGTCTGAAATATCGGTGTCGATGTTTAATTTAAGTGATAATAATTTTAAAGGTGTCCGCATTATCGGAACTGTCGGAGGCAATCTGCTGCTGGAACGGATTGTCGGTTTGGAAATCGGAAATCCATTTGCCATAATCGCAACTCGCCTAACCAATATATCTGACAATACGGTTATCGATGTCGGTTGGCTGGAAAATTTTGATCCAGATCAAGACGCGGTTCAATTTGGATTTGACACGAGTAATGATGTTGTTCTTGGCGGGCAGTTTATCCGCGCCAGTAAACAGACACCCGATTTTCCGGAGGGTTTAACCCTGGGGATTGGTACGGACGATGATCGCGCGGTTATGTCTGCGGAAGGTTTCTTTAATATCGACCCGTTTGATATAATCGACAGTCCGGTAGACCCAGATGGTTTTTCCGAAGATATCGCTATTGGCGCGGCGTTTGATTTTGGGGACTTACTGCCCGGAGAATCTGTTCAGGGAGCTTTTCTTATCATTGTCGGTGAATCACCGGCTGCTGCAGATTCAATATTTCAGGAAAACTCTGCATCTGAAATCGGACTGGGAGATACAGATTTATATAAATTTAATGTTAATGCGGGAGATCAATTACTGCTGAATACCTCATTGATTGCCGCGGGGCAGGGCATATTTAATAATGAACTTAATCCCGCGGTTGAATTGTATAATCCGGCCGGTGATCTGGTGGCTTCCGACAATGATAGCGACGATGGAATTAACGCCTCATTATCTCATACAGCTAATGAATCTGGAGTCTACAGCGCCCTTGTTTCAGCAGAGGAAAATAAGGGAGAATATATCGTCTCACTGACCGGTCATACGGGAGGCGTGCCGGAATTTTCTGTCACTGATTCCAGCCCGTCGAACGGCCGTTTTGTCAGCGCATTTCCAGGACAGATGGAGATAGACCTCAGTCAGTGGGTTTTAGTGCCGTCGATCGACGTTAACGATCTGCTTATTAACGGGAATCCGGCTGACAATGTTAGCATGATTAGCGGAAGAAAGGTCGTGTTTGATATATCATCTGCTGATGTCGGCGACGGTCTGTACAGCTATGCTATCGCTGCGGGCTCTATAACCAGTGCGGCTAATCAGCAAATTCAGGGATTCGCCGGCAATTTTACTGTCGATTCAATTGTCCCGTCAGTTCAGACCATTAATATCAATGGTACTAATTTGGCCGATAATAATATCGTCGCTGCCGGATCACCTTCGGTCGGGATTCAATTAAATGAAGTCATAAACTCAACATTCCTTGACATCGATGATATCTCCGTTGTCAATAATGATTTAGGATTGACTGTTGAGCCGCATAATATTGCATTTAATAATTCGACCTTCTTACTGACATTAGAATTAGTGGACGTGTTTGCAGAAGGGAACCACACGTTGTCTCTGGTGAGTGGTAACAACGGGTTTCAGGATTTAGCGGGAAATCTGTTAGATGGCGATGGAGACGGGACCGGCGGGGATGATTTCACCGTAGAATTTAACATTGATGTCGAGGAACTGTCCCTGCCTGATTTAGCGCCGGTGCGGCCGATGGGATCATTGATATTCAGAAGCAATGTCTCCGGAGTCAGCCATGTCACGAACGATACAGATTCGTATACCTTAAACTTATCTTCCGGTCAGCGTATCAGTGTCCGCATGACCCCGCTTAACGCTGCCACTATCCAGGGTCAGGTCGAGATTCTTGATCCGGGATCAAATAGTATCAGTTTAGTATCGGCGTCGACTGCGGGAGATTCAGCATTAACACCATCCATTCAAATATTAACCTCCGGCTTACACATCTTCAGCTTTACAAGTCTGGATGGAGTAGGATTATATGTCGCTGACATTGTTTCAAATGCTGTTTTTGAAGCTGAGTCAATCGGAGGCGATGCAAATAATGATTCCGGAACCGCACAGAACTTAAGTGGAATTGAGTTAAATCTAAGTAACGGGGTTAAACAGATTGCAGTTTTAGGTGAGGTCAGTAGTGATACAGATAATGACTATTATTCCTTTTCACTTAGCGCTGCTGATTCGGTGACTGTCAGTACCCGGTCATCCTCCGGCGGCACTGTATCCATTCAATTGGTCAATTCTTCCGGAACACCCGTAGCCGCAGGCGTATCCGGTCGTTTTAATATCGATCAAATTGTGGAGAATTTCGTTGCACCGGATTCAGACACTTACTTTGTCATCGTCTCAGCCGCTGCAAATACGGCTTATAGTTTGACATTGGTTTTCGGAGGTTCATTTGAAACTGAACTGAATAATAGATTCAGCGACGTTATTCAGGATATGACACCGATCGGAAATATGCTGGGCAGTTTTCGTGACCCCATGGTTCTTTACGGAGCGACAGGTCAGGGGGAAGCGCTGATTCAGTTTGATCAGAATCAGTCAAATACATTTGAAATCGGAAATATCGGCTTTTCGCAGTTTGTGGAAATCGAATTTCGCAGTGACGGTGTTCTTTTCGGCACCAGTTTTTCATCGTTGCTAAAAATTGATCCATTTACGGCACAAACCGAACGTATCGGTTCAAATTTTGATTTTGGAGCGATTCACGCTCTTGAGTTTGCGGATGATAATACCTTATACGCAGTGGCTCAGGGTGTGTTTGGAACGGTTGATACAGGCAGCGGTATTTTTAGTGAAATCGGGCCGACAGGATTTTCTGTCATTGGCGGACTTGCGTTTCGACCTTCAGACAATGTGCTGTTCGGCGTAACATCCAGGACGATCCCCTCTAATCTAGTGACAATTGATACCTCAACAGGCGTCGCTTCGATCGTCGGGCCGACGGGATTTGATAAAATTGCGTCACTGGAATTTGGATCGGATGGTGTTCTTTATGGCGGTATCGGGAACAATACGGATTCAGAGGGTGCGCTTATTACAATTAATCCTGATACGGGCGATGCAGAATTTTTGACGTCATCGGGACATGGCAATCTCGCCGGTTTATCATTTTTTCCGCTCGACCCGGCTGATTTATTCAGTTTTCAGGCAAATTCCGGCGATAATCTGACCCTCACAACATCAACACCAATTGAAGAACCCGGCCAACCTGAAAATAATTTGAGTCCGATCGTTGAGCTGTTATTTGATGACGGTATCAACGATCCGGTTGTTGTCGAAACAATTGATAACGGTGGGGGCGATGGGAGAAATGTCAGTCTTGATCATAACGCTGCCAGTGATGGAACTTATATTGTTAAGGTATCTCGCGCAGATAATAACTCGGGAGACTACCAGTTGAATATTTCCGGCATGACAGCCAATGCTCCGTCGTTTGCCGTACAAGATTCAATTCCGGAAAACAATGTATTGTTGTCTGTGTTTCCCGCTACCTACACCATTCTCTTCAACAACGGTGTTCTGTTAAACTCTCTGGATGCGTCGGATTTACTGGTTAATTCGGTGTCTGCTGCTGATTTTACGGTCAACAACGGAACATCGATTTCGTTCGATATCGGTGGCACGAATAGCGGAAACGGAACCTATCAGGTCGAGATAGCAGCCGCGGTAATATCCAGCATTTCAGGTCAGCAAAATGCAGGTTTTATTCGCTCATTTACTGTTGACAGTTCTCCGCCGACTGTCACGGATGTTGTTGTAGACAGCAACAGCATTACCGAGGGAGCATCAACGCTGACGGCTGGGCCATTGATATTCGATATCAGTTTCAGCGAAGAACTCATTGAAAATACGATTGCCATAAATGGAATTGCTGTGGTGAACGACGGCACCAGTCAAACAATTATGCCTGATTCGATCAGTTATAATCCGGCGACATCGATATTAACTCTCGAATTTTCCATTATGAATTCCGAAGGTCCGCATTCATTGGTATTACCGGGTGACAGTGGCACGTTTCAGGATCTTGCAGGGAATCCGCTGGACGGTAATGGAGATGGTACCGGAGGCGATAATTTTTCTCTGGAATTTTTTGTGGATGTTAATAGCGTTGTAATTTCTGCTCTTAATCCAATTTCTCCTTTTGGTTCGTTGGTATACGGCATTGATTTTATCGGTAATTTTAATTCTAATGGTGATATAGACAGTTATTTAATTGAATTTGAGGCTGGACATAATCTCAGTATTCGCTTATCACCATTAGACAATTCAATTTTGGGTTCGGTAAAACTATTTGATCCCGACGAGGCGCAGATCGCAATGGACGATTCAATCACGGCTGGAGAGTCCGTTATCCTGCAGACTGTTTCCATCGGTTCATCGGGTGTATACAGAATTGATTTCAGTAATACAACGGGATTGGGTAATTATGAGCTGCAATTTCTATTGAATAGCGCGATCGAAGAAGAACACTTTACACCGGTCGCGAACGATACCATCAGTGAAGCCGAAGACATCAGCGATTCCAGCTTTGAACTTGCTGTTGACCACAGCCGTATGGCGGTGATTGGCTTTGGTGATGGACAGCCTGACCTTTATGCGTTTTCTCTTGAAAGTGGTGAGCATGTCAGTGTATTAGTCGAATCGTTTTCCAGTTCCTCAAATATTGATCAGCTACAGATATTGGATTCGACTGGATTCGTGCTGGCAAGAGGCACCGATCAAGGATTGAATATTGATCAGCAAATATTAAACTTTTTCGTGCCTGTGTCAGATATTTACTTTACTGAAGTGATCGCGGCATCCGATTCCGAGTACAGTTTAACCGTAATGAGAAATCTATCCATTGAAGGTGAACCGAACAATCAGTTCGATGCGATTATTTCGGATATTACGCAGACCGGAGCCGCATTGGGGAATTTGAGTAAAAATGGTACCCTATTCGGCGCAACAGGGCAGTCGCTGCAATTAATTGAAATCAATCCGGAAACTGGCCAAAATTTCGTTATCCTGGATTTGGTGGGCGGTAATCGTTTTGTCGAGCTCGAATTTAGAAATGACGGCATCCTTTTTGGTGCAGATAGAGAACTGTTAATAAAAATTGATCTGAATTCCGGTGTCGTCGAATCCATTGGGGCTGATCCGGCAGCCCGTGCGTTGCATGCATTAGAGTTTGCAGATGATGGCACCTTATATGCCGTCGCTCAGGGGTTCTTTGGTATCGTTGATGCCGAGACAGGGGAATTCGATCCGATTGCAAGTACGGGGTTTGGAACAGTCGGCGGACTCGCATTTGATCGCTCCACCGGAAAATTGTTCGGTGTGTTTACAAATACCCTGCCATCACAATTAATTGAAATAGATACCGCTACAGGTGATGTGACGTCGATTGGTGACACGGGATTTAATAAAATAACTTCCCTTGAATTTGGCCCTGATGGTACCTTATATGCCGGTGTTGGCGAAAATTCTAATGGATTTGATGGCGTTTTAATTACGATTGATCCGGTAACCGGTGGGGGGACATTGATTGGGCCGACCGGATATTCTAATTTGGCAGGGCTGAGCTTTATGCCGCCGGATGTTGTCGACCATTTTCGTTTTTCAGCTAATGCGGGTGATGTATTGACTATGTCAACATTAACGCCCGGTGACGGAGCGGGGGAACCCACAAATAATCTTGATCCGATAATTGAATTGTTTTTTGACGATCCGGTTAGTGGTCCTCTGTTAATTGGAAATGACGATAACTCGGCGGATGATGGTGTCAATGCTGAATTAACTCATACTGCTTTCAGCTCCGGATCTTATATAGCCGGGGTTTCTTCTGGTGGAGAAAGTACCGGCGATTATTTCCTGGATATTGCAGGAATTACAGGCGCGTCGGAAGATTTTTCAGTTGTGCGAACGATACCGGCGGACGGTATGATTTTCGATCCGGCCGATTCGGTCCCGTCTACGTTCAGTGTTGTCTTCAACCAGAATATTCTTTTATCGTCCGTGGACGCGTCTGATTTGACAATCAATGGCAGTTCAACTGATGCGGTAAATGTTGTCGACGGGCGATCATTGAACTTTGATATAACCGGCGCCAATTCGGGTCCGGGTTTATACACCGTTGTTATCCCAGAAGATGCCATATTAAGCGTGACCGGCCAATCGTTACCCGAGTCCGTGTTTCAGTTTGGTCTGACAACCGGAGGGCCGGTTGTCATTTCAAGTTCAATTAGAAATGGCGACGTCTTTAATCGGGGTGATATTGTATTTCAGGCTCAGTTCGATTCAGAACTACAGCAGGAGGAACTCGGCGAGGAGGATATAAGTCTTGTCAATTCGTTTGGCGATCAAATTTTCGCGACATTGTTCATCTATGATCTGGTAACGAGCACCTTAACCGTACAATTCAATAATTTATCCGATGACGATTATTCATTGCGGCTGAGTTCAGATGTTAACGGATTCAGAGATATTCAGGAACGGTTACTGGACGGCGGGCCCAGTTTTCCATTACCTTCGGGAGATGGCCTGGAAGGCGATGATTTTGTTATTGATTTTTCTGTAGACGAAGATGTAAGACCGTTCCCTGTGCCATTAGTAGAAGTCGAGCCGTTGGGCTCTCTAATCTATGAAGGTTTTGTTCGGGGCGGGCTGTATAATGCAGATGATATTGATTCGTTTGCTTTAGATCTTGATGGCAATCAGACGCTATCTGTCATCATGATGCCTCACACCTCTTCAATTGCAGGACGGATCGAGCTGTTTGATCAGTCTGAAAATATGCTTGGATCTGTATCCGCCGCGACGGCAGGGGACTCGGTTGTATTACAATCGGTGTCGATTCCGGATGAAGGCACATACACATTGACATTAAGCGGTCATGAAGGGTTTGGCGGTTTTGATTTACGCTTGATACTTAATGGCCTGTTTGAAGACGAGTCAATCACAAATCAGGATAATAATTCATTGGTAAATGCACAATCACTGGACAGTTCCGGTATTTTACTGATGGCCGGCGCTGACCGTCTTGCCGTGCTTGGGCGTTTGGATGGCGACGATGATTTCTATTCGGTTAACCTGGCCGTAGACGTTCCCACCAGTTTTGTCATCACTTCCAATGAAGCAGACGTTCATTTTGACGTTTTAGACGGTACCGGAATGCAATTGGCAGCGGGCATTGACGGAATCGGAAACGTGAATCAATATATCAGTGATTTTGTTGTCGACGCAGCAATGGGAGCCGGTGATTATTACGTTCGGGTGACCGCTGATGCACCTGAAAATTACAGTCTGATCATTACGCGTGGGTCGCAATTCGATATTGAACCGAATGACAATCTCGGGAATGCAAAAAATATTGGTTTGACGCGCCAGGTTCTTGGAGCTGTGAATTCACGTGAAAATCAATTATTTGCATCGAATTCCCGGAATAATGACTTACTCACAATTAATCCGATAACCGGAGCCGGCACGGTCATTGCCAATATCGCAAATGCGGCCGGAAATATTACCGAAATCGAATGGTCGCCGGATGGGGCGAAATTGTATGCAACGACGGGAGGCGGGTCCGGCGCCATTCATGTGATAAACGCGGAGACCGGAGCAGTTATTTCAAGTTCGTTTCATGTGTTCGGTGCTTTGAACGGGCTTGAATTCGATGCATCGGGTGCACTGCTGGGAACGTATATACCTAATCCCGGCACTCCATCTGAATTAGTCAATGTGGATCCGGAGACCGGAGCACTCTCGACGATTGGATCAACTGGATTTAGTAATATTGGGGGATTGGCGTTTGATGACAATTTTGACAGATTATTCGGAATCACCTCCGGAAATAATAATGCACGACAGTTGCTCGAAATTAACGCGGATACGGGTGCTGCAACGCTTATTGCTGACACGGATCTGCCCGCTGAAGCGTCATCTTTAGAGTTCGATTCGAGAGGTAATCTGCTGACTGCTGCGAGTGACGGCAATCTTTATAAACTGGATCCCGCAACAGCACAGTCGACACTAATCGGTGAACTGGGCACCGCCTCTAAGCTTAGCGGTTTAAGTCTTGTTCCATTAGTGGATAATTTTGATTCGTATATTTTTAATATCGTCGAGGCGGGAACGTTAACTGCAAGAACCGCCACTCCCGGCGGGGGACCCGGTCAGCCGGAGAATAGTTTAGATCCTGTCGTTAATTTATTTTTGGTTGAAAATGAAACCACGGAAATACAGGTCGCCAGCGATGACAACGGTGAGAGTGAAAGTCGAGATGCACGGTTAGATTATGCCGTTTCCAGTGAAAAGACAGGCAAATATAGAATCTCGGTGGGGAAAATGGGTGATTCGGAAGGAAATTATAATATATCCATAGACGGTTCGACTGCCGGTATGATTGAAAACCCGGATCCCTTCATTGTACAGGCAACAATCCCTCAAGATGGTGTTGAGACCCATATGACGGTTGACGAATATGAAATCGAATTCAATGAGGCCGTTCGTCTTACCACCTTTGAATTGTCGGATATTGTGATTACCAATCCAGTCGCAGGGGACTTGCACCCAGCGGATTTTGATATAATCGACGGTCGGACGTTGAGGCTGGATTTGTCCGGCACCTTTACGGTTGACGGAGACTATACGGTGACCATCGCAGAAAATACGGTCACGAGTGTATCCGGCAAACAAAACGTTCTTTTCAGTGCCGATTTCAGATTGGATACCGAGTTGCCTGTGGTCACTTCGATAACGGCAAATTCGAATCCACTTAATTCCCGTGATGTGCTGGTTAGAGCGCCTTTGTCTATTTCTATTCAGTTCAATGAAGCGTTAGTTGAGGACCTGCTTAATTCTAACGATATCCTGTTATCCAACGATTCGTTTAATTCGGGATTTCTGCCGGACATATTCGAGTATGATGCTGCAACCCGGGTGCTGACCTTGGATTACAATGATTTAGGGGAGGGGGATTATACGCTGACACTGAATAGCAGTCCCGGAAATTTTCGGGACCTGGCCGGGAATTTATTGGATGGCAATGCAGACGGAACCGGGGGTGATAACTTCGTCATAAACTTTACCGTCGATGTGGACAGTCAGCTTTACCCGGCTTTAGCGCCGGTTAAACCTGCTGGATCATTACTGTTCGGACAAACCGTTCACGGTGCATTTCATGAATTGGCTGATACGGATTCTTATAGCATAAACCTTGATCCCAATCAAGCGGTCAGCGTTCGTTTGACACCGGGTTCCGGAACGGCTTTAAGCGGGCAGATCGATGTGATTGATCCCGGATTAAATGTCGTCCGTACAGCGGCTGCTTCCGCATCAGGGGACACCGTACTGCTGCAGGGTATTGATATTGACGCCGGCGGTTTATACACATTCGATTTCAGTTTGACGGATGCCAATGCCGGCACATACGAAATTGAAATTGTTGCGAATGGTTTTTTTGAATTCGAGTCATATAATTTGGAACCCAATAATTCCAGAGAAATGGCGCAGGATTTGGATAGATCTAAACCGGACCTTGCAAACAGTGTCAAACAGTTTGCAGTTATTGGAAACGGCGACGGCAGCGGTCTCGAAGATTGGTATTCATTTTCAGCAGACACAAACGATACCATAAGCATTATTTTTCATTCGATTTTTAATACGGGCGGGTTGAATTTTATTGGATTGTCCGATCATTCCGGATCAGACTTAGCCGCAGGGACAATTGGATTTTTTAATACCATCCAGCATATTCAGAATTTTTTGGTGCCTGCATCAGGCACCTACTTTTTGAATGTGATTGCTCCGATTGATACGCAGTATACCTTGACGGTTATTGTTAATGGCGAACTCCACCTGGAAAGGAATACTGACGTCCGGGATATTTCCAGTACCGGAAATGTGCTGGGAAGCCTTAGAAATGAAAATTTACTGTTTGGCGCGACCGGTCAGGGTGGTGCACTTATTACTGTTGATCCATTGGATGGTGCTGCCGTGACGATAGGCAATGTCAGCATTTCACAGTTTTTCGAGGTCGAATTCCGCGAAGATGGTGTATTATTTGGCAGCAGTTTTTCAAATCTTATAAAAATTGACGCGCGTAACGGGCTGTCCGACATCGTCGGGATTAATGACCCGGGCGGTGCGCTGCATGCGCTTGAGTTTGCCCCTGACGGGACCTTGTATGCCGCAGTGCAGGGAACATTTGGAACAATAGATACGAATACAGGACAATTTTCACAGGTCGGTTTCACCGGATTCAATGTTATTGGAGGATTGGCTTTAAGACCGGATGATAATGTCCTTTTTGGCGTTTCCCCTGAAACCGTTCCTTCCAATCTGGTCACCATAGATATAACTACAGGCAATGCAACCATCGTCGGTCCTATTGGTTTCAATAATGTTGCAGCGCTTGAATTCGGTCCTGACGGTATTCTTTACGGAGGCATCGGCAGTAATGCAAACGGCTTTGACGGTTCCTTAATAACGATTGATCCGGATAACGGAACTGGAACATTTATTGGTACTTCAGGGTTTTCGGATTTAACCGGATTATCGTTTCTCCCCGCGGATCAAATTGATACCGTGCATTTTCAAGGCAGTGAGGGAAACATGGTCACGATATCAAGCGCAACTCCATTTGATTTGGAGGGAGAACCCGCTAACAATTTGGACCCGGCGGTCGAGTTGTTATTTCTTGATGGAACAAACAATCCAGTCACTGTCGTCATGGATGATGATAGCGGATCCGATGATAAAAATGTTGATTTATCTCATGAGTTAACGCAAAGTGGTACTTATATAATCGACGTATCGGCGTCAGCAGAAACATCCGGTGATTATATATTAAATGTTGATGGTCATACAGGGCCGCCGGCGCCTTTTTCTGTTGAGCAGACGATACCGGAAAACAATGAAGTATTATCCTTTTTTCCTCAGGTATATACTGTTGAGTTCAGTCACGGCATCTTGTTACCGTCACTTGCATCCGGTATTCTGATAAATGGCAATTCAGCATCAAATGTGTTTATCCCGGATGGACGAACCGTTGAATTTGATTTAGACGGATTTGATGACGGAGACGGGGTATATAATATTTCTATACCCCAGGACAGTATAGAGAGTATAACAGGCCGGACAAATTCGGCATTTTTCGCTTCGTTTACAGTGGATCGGAGTTCTGTTACTGTTACTGAAGTTGTCGTTGACGGCACAGCCGTTTCCGGCAGTGCGGCCGTGTTTCAAACCGGACCCGTATCATTCCAAATCGAATTCAGTGAGCCCTTAATTAACGATACGGATTACTCGGGCGCTGCGCTCCTTGAAAATACGACGACCAATTCTTTGCTTAATCCGAATTCATACAGTTATGACGATATCAATCAAATCTTAACTGTGGGGTTTGCAAATCTTGTTGAAGAAGGCAATTATCAGTTAAATCTAAACAGCGCTCATAGCGCGCTGCGTGATCGAGCCGGCAATTCACTGGATGGTAATCATGATGGTAGTCCTGGAGGTAACTTTATCCTTTCGTTTGCTATCGATGTTCAATCTGTTGCAATGTCGCCGCTTGATCCTGTTCCTCCGTTTGGATCGTTGGTGTTCGAAAATAGATTTACAGGATTTTTTGACAATGCTGACAGTGACACCTACATATTGGAATTGATATCCGAACACACCATCAGTATTAAATTGACGCCGGTGAACGCTTCAATTAGAGGGAAAATCGACATTCTTGATGATGGTGATAATCTGTTGACGTCGGGCAGTTCATTTTTTCAAGGCGATACGGCGCTTGTTCAAACGTTTCCTGTGCCGTCAACAGGAAATTATAAACTGGTATTCAGTAATCTGACCGGAGCAGCGGGTTCTTATGAGATTCAGGTGTTGCTGAATAGCAGAATTGAAGAAGAAAGCCCAGGATTCACAAACAATAACAGCATAGCTGATGCTGAAAATATTATGGGGTCAGAATTTTTTGTAAGTAGTAGCAAATCAAGGTGGTCTGTATTTGGCGTCGGGCAGTTCGGGGATGATATGTATTCGTTTGACCTGGGTGCTGGTGAAGCTGCAAGCTTTTTATTGAGCTTTCAGACACAGGGAGATGCATTATTAGAACTGCTCGATAGTTCCGGAGTTGTATTGACAACATCGATCTTTACATCTGGATTAAATAAAATCGATCAACATATTCTTGACTTTATATCGCCATCAGCGGCGACGTATTATGCTCGCGTTATTTCTTCAGATAATGTCCAATATCATTTGCTGATAACCCGCAATTCCACATTTGAAATTGAACCGAACAACACGATCAATATTAATGTACAGGACCTGACGTTGTCGAAAGCAGTGCTGGGCAACATCGGGCGACCCGGGGTATTATTAGGGGCAACGGGGCTGGATCAAAAACTGATTCAAATCAATCCATTAACAGGCAGCAGCTCCGAATTCTTTGATATTGGACTGAATCCGTTTAATGAACTGGAATTTAGGGATGACGGTATATTATTTGGCGCCGGTGGTTCTCAATTTGTGCAAATTGATCTCGCTGATAAGGAGGTGGAACTTATAACTATGACCCCGCCGGCACAGTCATTTGATGCGCTTGAATTCGCTCCGGATGGAACGTTATATGCAGTTGCACAAGGGGTCTTCGGTACTGTAAATCCCCAAACGGGAGATTTTATATCTATCGGAAATGTTGGAGTGGGCATTGTTGGTGGAATTTCAGTAAACCCTGATAACGGAGAATTGCTGGGGGTCGCTACAGACGCATTCCCGTCAAACCTGATATCGATTGATATCTTCACCGGTGCCGGAACAATTATTGGATCGACTGGGATTAACAATTTGTCGTCTCTGGACTTTGCACCGGATGGACGATTGTTTGCGGGCGTGGGCGCATTCTTCGATGGCACCCAGGGGACATTGATTGAAATTGACCCGGTTACCGGTGCGGGCACATTTATCGGATCTACGGGATTTTCCAGCCTAAGCGGATTAAGCGTCATGCCACCCGATCCCGGTGACAGTTTTCGCATTTCTGCCAATACCGGTGATACGTTAATTATTACGACACATACTCCGGGTGACAGCGGCAGCGAACCGCTTAATTCGCTTGACCCGTTCGTTGATCTGTATTTCAGCGATCCAATCGATGGGCTGACTCGGGTTGCAGATGGTGACAAGGGTCATGCAGACGACCGAAATGTGATACTGAATCATCTTGTTACAGAAACGGGTATATATATAATCAGTATTCATGGGGTTAATGACAGTTCCGGAGACTATTTCCTTGAGGTGACGGGATCGACCGCGTCGCTGCAAAAATTTGAGGTTATTGAAACCGCTCCGGGAGATGACGAATTGTTAACCGATTTACCGACGGCGTTCAGAATTGAATTCAGTGAACAGCTGATTTTTCCCTCGGTTGAGACGGACGATTTTATGATTAACGGCAGAGTGCCTGATTTTTTCACGTTTATAAATGCCGATACAATCGAACTGGGTATTGCATCGGCAGATGAGAGCGAGGAAATATTTGGCGTCATGCTGGAAGCGGGATCGATTTCCGGAATTTCCGGTCAATTTATTGACGAGTCTGTTGTTACATTTCAAGTGATATCTGACGAAGTATCCTTAGTTGTGACAACCAATACCAATGATGAGGGTCCGGGTTCACTGAGGCAGGCTATTCTGGATGCGAATACCGATGATAGTTTAAGTCAAATCGTATTTAATATTCCCGGCGTCGGTCCGTTTCATATTTTACCTTCTTTAAGAAATCCGCTGCCCGAAATAACTCAGCCGATAATTATTGACGGATACTCTCAGCCCGGTGCTTTTGAAAATGAATTAACTGACGCAAATAATGCGATTTTAAAAATTATATTAGATGGTTCAAATCTAAACCAAAGCGAAAATGGACTGGTGATTGTCAGCGGGGGATCCACCATTCGCGGATTGGTCATTAATAATTTTCCAGGGCATGGTATTCTTTTATCCGAAAATGGGAATAATAAAATCGAAGGGAATTATATCGGCGTCGATCCGTCTGGGATGACAGCACAAGGGAATGGATTAAACGGAATTTTGATCCAGGGTATATCAGATAATAATATAGGCGGTTTGCTTCCCGAACAGCAAAATTTAATCAGTGGAAACAATTTGCACGGCATAAATGTTTCAGGTTTTATCGGCTATAGCGAATTTCCTGATGTCAGTTCTTTGACACCTGATTTTACTGGAAATTTTCCAGTTATTGATTTTCCGGATACGTTTTCAGATTTTACCAGCAGCGACGGTATAACTCCGCTTGAGGCTGGTGCGAACAACCCGTTTATTGATCAATTTGCTGCTCAGTTTTCCGGATATTTACAGGTTTCGGATGATGCGGACTATACAATTAATCTCGGTTCTGATGACGGCGCTCGGCTATTTATTGATGATGAACTCATTATCAATAGAAATTTTCTTTCAAACTTTACAACAACCTCAGTTACTCTGTCGTTAACTGCCGGCACACATTCAATACAGCTGGATTATTTTGAAAATTTTGAGGCTGCCGCGCTTCTACTGACTGTAGAAACTGAAGTGACGGGTGCAGCGGCGATATTGTCCGTTGATGAAGCAGGAGTCGTATCCGGTTTAGCCGGGGCGTTTTATCAATTACCTGGGACCATAACACATTTTGCAGATAATAACCGTATTCAGGGAAATTTAATTGGTACTGATGCTATCGGTACGTCGGATATTGGTAATCAGGAAGACGGTATTAATTTAGACTTGGCAAACAATAACATTATCGGCGGTTTATTTCAGCACGCGGGAAATACAATTGCGTATAATTTTGATGCGGGTGTAGGTATATCTAATGGAAACCAAAATCAGATCCGGATAAACTCGATTTTTGAAAATAGGAATATAGGTATCGCTCTTTCCGGCGCTGCAAACAACTTGCAGCTTGCCCCATTAATCACAACGTCATTCATAAATGAGAATGACGAATTGATTATTGCATTTGACGGAAAACGGTTTTCATCAAATACGGCTTTCGATGTGGACATTGAATTTTTTATGGCAGATGGGTTCTTTCCCGCTCAAGGGAAATCGTTCATTGGTTCAGCTGTTCTAGACGGAACTGACACAGCCAGCATGAATTTTGGAAATGCAGCATCGCTTGGAGTAAGTGTTGGCAATCCTGTTGTCGCAACAGCCACAGATGCAAATGGAAACACGTCGCCATTCTCTCTGGCCTCAATGGTTCGTAATGATATTTTCCCGGTATCAGGAATAATCGATGATTTTTCTCCTGCGGAGCAATATAATTTGATCAATCGCAATGATATAAAACTGCCGAATCAACCCTTCGGTGGATTTACGGATGACGATGCCACCCTTGGGGCCGGGAATACAAATGACAAAGTCATTAATGACGGAGTTCTAACGTTTTTTCTAACACCGCCGTCAGGTTATTGGTTTTCTGTCATCGGTGAAGAAGGCGCTGATATTTCGAATAATGATTACCTGGTAATGCGTATGAAAAAGGGTGGGGCGGGAACATTCAATTTTACTGTTCAATTAACCTCTCCTATTTTCGTTCCTGACGCAGGTGTATTTAGACGATTTTTCGATTCTTCAGTATCTTTTTTGAGTGAAGAGGATCAATTTGAAACGATAAATCTACCGCTTTCAACATTCGGAACAGCAGGCGATTTGAGCTTTATTAAAACAGTTACAATATTTTTTCCCAGCACTAGCGGAACACTGGGTATAGATCAGATCGTATTATCTCCGACTAGACTACCAAACACCATTGAAATGTCTATGCCGAATTCGGTTAATTCTGGCGACAATGTGACAATTGATCTCAAAGTGCGCGATGAAAATGGAAACTTGATTAACGATTTTGGTGGAGATGTAATTCTATCTGCAGACTGCGGTGCTGTTATAACTCCGGATGTTATTAATAATTTTACGAGCGGCGAATCAACCGGGCAATATTCAATTACGGGTAGAGGAAATATTACCGTCACTGCTGTTGAGAAATTATCCAATGTTTCAGTCATTAAAACCATTACCGTCAACAACACAACTCCGGCAGTTATCGCAGGTTTTGATATTGATGTCCCGGAAAATCCCATTGCCAATGCCTTGTTCCCTGTAAAAATAACTGCACTGGATGCTGATGGAAATCCAATGCCGTGTAACACTTTCAGTGAGTCGATTGATCTCGCGATCAGTAACGGGACCATAACGCCAAATCAGGCGACACTTATCAACGGCACCGCTATCGTTTATGTAAGTGTATCTGATTTCGGCATTAATGAATTAATAGTATCATTGACAAGTGACGCCGGTATCTCTGGATCGAGTGGTGATATAAATGTGGGCGATGGTCAGTCAGGTAATGACGAACTGGAATTCTTACGTAATCAGATTATTGATTCTTCAGGCGGTTTAGTGGACGAAGTACCCGATGAAATCGACCCCATTCAACGAGCAAATACCTATTCAAATGCGTTGGCTGTCATCGCCTTTGTCCATAGAGGCTTGACGGCTGGTGATACCGCATCTCTGGAACTTGCCGAGGATGTTTTGACACAATACCAGAGTCTGCAAATAGACAGCGGCGTTAACACTGGCGGTTTTTATGATTCGTATAATTTGCATAATGACCCGCCAGTTCCATTTTCTGATACAGTTACAACAGGTAACAATGCCTGGATGTTGATGTCGATTAATTTTTATACGTTGAACACAGGTGACGCCCAATTCGTACCTGCCGGATTGGAATTGGGCGAATTTTTAGCCTTGCGCCAAAATCAGAATGAGGCAGACCCAAATTTTGGCGGTGTTTATTCCAGAAATACGCTGCCGGGCATATTCGTCACTGAACACAATGCAGCTGTATTGTCAGCATTTCGAAATTTGGCAAAATTACCTGGATTATCAATAGAGGAGATTGCAAACTTTAGTCAGCGTGCACAGGATGTTGAGAATTTTATTATAACTCAACTTTTTGACGCCGCAAATCAGCGTTTTCGCACCCGGGCAGGAATTGACAGTACCGTTACTGCTCTTGATGCACAAACATTTCCATTTCTTTCCCTTCATCGCAATATTGGTTTACTGCCTGATTTAAGAGCATCAATTGATTTTGCAATAAATGATTTAATTATAGATCAAAACTATTTAGGACAGCAGGTAACGGGACCGATTCGACTAAATAATAGTGAACAGCAATTTCTGTGGATCGAAGGCAGTGGCCAACTGGCGCTTGCATTGGATAGTCTACAGCAATCGCCTGAAGGAACACCGCTTCATTTTAATACCCTTGAATCAATTTTAACAAATATGCAGTTGGTTCAGCATCTGTCAGGAGGCTATCCAAACTTTCTTGGAGAACAATTGGATGGATCTGAGGTTGTTGGCAATGATGATCCTGGCGTTTCTGCGACTGTCTGGCGCTATTTTAATGAAGTATTTCCATCACTAAATCCGTTTGATGGAATAATTCCGCAAATCTTTACCGTAGCAAACGCGAACGACAGCGGGGCTGGATCGTTAAGACAAGCCATTCTTGATACGAATGCTACCGCTGGTTTTGATCATATCAGGTTTAATATTTCAGGAACAGGACCCCATATAATAACTCCCTCAGTGAATAACCCCTTACCGGAAATAACAGATCCGGTTATGATTGATGGCTATACACAAACAGGTGCGACTCACAATACACCTCAGAACAGTAATAATGACGCCCAACTTAAAATTATGCTGGACGGATCTGATCTGGTTAGTAGCGAAGATGGATTATTTATTACAGGTGGAGGTTCCACCATCAGTGGTTTAGTTATAGGAAATTTTCCTGGTGATGGTATATCCCTTACTGCAAATGGAGGAAATGTTATCACGGGTTGTTTTATCGGCACTGATATTACCGGATTAGAAGCTCGTAGAAATGCGGGTGACGGAATTTTGATAGAAGCTGATTCAGGAAACAATAGAATTGGCGGTGAACCTTCAATTGACGGTAATATAATTTCCGGTAACGGGGATGACGGCATTAGTGTAATCGGGGATAACAATTTAATTCTTGGAAATTTTATTGGTACGGATGCAAACTCCAACCCGGTCCTCGGGAACGGGGCAGATGGCATTATTATTGTAGGATCAGATAACATTGTCGCAGGACCCCTAAATCGACCTGGAAACATTATTGCCGGAAATACAGGTGATGGCGTTAGCGTTGATCCGGGAAACGGGAATCGAATACAATCAAATTCAATAGTCAATAATGGTGGATTAGGCATTGACTTAGGAGATGATGGCATGACAGAAAATGATCAACTTGATGCGGATACTGGGCCGAATTTTATTCAGAATTTTCCAGTCATTGTCAACGCGTCAATCTCTAGTGATGATCATCTTGTGGTTCATTATTATATAGATTCACATCCGGGTAATTCGACTTATCCATTAACGGCACAATTTTTTGTTCAAAAAGAAGAAAGTGGGATTCAGCGCCAATTTTTTCTCGGAGAAGATACCTATTCTGAACAGAATTATAATGACATAATTAAGATTGTTGACCTTGGAAGTGTTTTATCCGTTGCTTCTCCGGGGGAACAGATTCTCTCAACGGCGACAGATTCTGACAATAATACCTCAGAGTTTTCAGATTTGTTTATCTTGCGCAGTGAATCTGATAATGCAGGTGCTGTTTCCGGGCAAATAGTGCGAGATACGGATTCTTCACCAATTCGAGGGATATTCATTGATATATATGATGATTCAGGAAATTTTGTTGTCTTTACCGTTTCAGATTCACAGGGATTTTATGAAACCTCGCCTTTGTTACCGGGGACTTATTTCCTATCAACTCGTAACAATTTTCTATTTATTAATGAAGCATATGATGATGTACAATGCGGCATAACTCCATGTGATTTATTCACTGCTGGCAATCCGGTTGTTGTTCCTCAAAACGGAACAGCGCCGGACATAGATTTTTCGTTGGAATTAGGCGGCCAGATTTCGGGTACTGTATTTGCTGCCAATGGGACGACTGCGCTGTCATCAGATACCAATATAAAAGTTCAGGTCATAAACGGTAATGCCTGCAGACCTCCTGCCATTGTAAAAGAAGTTCCTATTGCCAGTGACGGCCGGTATTTTATTGACGAAATCCCATCCGGAAATTATGTGCTATTAATTAATAATGGCGGAACAAACTATCTTGAGATGTTTTATTCGTCTTCTGGAAGCATAATTGATTGTAGAATCGCTGAATTAATTACAGTGGAGGCCGGAGGAATTTTGGAAAACCATGATTTTCAACTCGATCTTGGCGGTTTCGTTTCCGGGACACTTTTTGATCAGAATAATACAACACCACTAGATAATCCTAACATAGAACTGGTGCTGATTAACGGGGATCCATGTGGAGACTATAGAGAAATTAACTCGGTAGTAATCGATTCAAGTGGTCAGTTTTTGTTTAACGCTATACCTCAAGGGACTTATTTCATACGCATAAAGAGTATAAATACGCGTTATATTGAAACATGGTATGATGCGGAGGAGGGCAGTTTTAATTGTGAAGAGGCATTACCATTTACGGTTACTGTAGAGATAGAAACTGCCAATTTAAATTTCGTGCTGCAGCGCGGCACTCTGATCGCGGGACAAATAAAAGATTCCTCGACAAATGCCGGTGTCGATTCTGTGAATATAATAGTATTTGATGACAATGGACACGAGGTCACGGATGGTCATTCAGATAGCGCCGGGTTTTATGAAATCCGGTCAGGGTTACCAAGCGGTTTTTATTATGCTTTAACCAGAAATAGAGCGGGTTATATTGATAATCGATACGACAACTTGTCGATATGTGTGGCCGGTGATTGTATTGTCACTGATGGTGATTTGCTGCTTGTACCCAATGCAATTATCACAATTAGGAATGTAGATTTCATTCTTGATTTAGGCGGAACAATATCCGGAGAAGTATTGCTTAGTGGTGATCCCATATCACCTGATCCAGTTATATTGGAGATATTTAATTCAGCAGGCGAAAAGGTTGATCAAACAGAAACGCGATTTGATATGTATAGAACCTCCGGATTATCGGATGGGTCTTATTATATTCGAACACGGAATACTAGCAGTTATATTGATAAATTATATAATGAAATCGATTGTATTGGAAATTGTATCTTCACAGCAGGTACTCTTGTCGATGTAACGTCAGGTAATGATACCTCCTCGATAGATTTTGTATTGTTTGCGGGTGCCTCAATTTCAGGAACTATAAAAGATTCGACAACGAATATGCTTCTCAGGAACGTTAAAGTCGAAGTTTTGAGTGGAACTGGTTCTATTGTAACCGATGGTACTACGGATATTAATGGTTTTTATGAATCGGATGCAGGGTTATTGGAAGGGACGTATTATGTTGCGGTAAATAATCCGGAAAACTATCTCGCGCAAATATACAACAGGGTCAATTGTGCTGAACAAACCTGTGTGCCGGCCTCCGAAGGAACCCCAATAGAGATTTCGTCAGGCGGTACTAATGACAGCATTGATTTTGCTCTTGATCCGACGTTTCATATTACTGAAGTGGCAGCATGCGAGGATCATGGTTCGGCGGGTGAAATTTGTATTCCAATTAATTTTAACGACAAAGATATACTATCGCGTGCCTGTGGTGTGTGTCGTATCAAGATAACGTTTAACAAAGTAGTCAACCAATCCACTGTAAGTGATATTACCAGTGCGTTGTCTTTGTTCGGTGTCGAAAATGGCAACGTCACATCGACGATAACGGCCGATCCAGTCAACGTGGTAGGTTCCGGTTCAGAATTGATTCTTAACATTTCATTATCACCGAGTGATGCAAATCTGGATGTCTTTTCATTAAATCTGTTTTCAACAATAATAGATAGCTCAGGCACCTCGTTGTCAGGGGATCGTGATATTACCTTTTCGGTATCTATCGGCGAGGTTAACGGTGTGTCTCCTGTAGATATAGGTGACATGATTGCGGTAAGAGCCAGGGCAGGAGAGGTTGTTAACCAGGAAAATGCAAAATACGATATTAATCGGGATGGGTCTATAGATGGAGCAGGAGATATCGGAGCGATACGACTTAAATTAGGCAATAAGATTGGGACACCAGTATCAGCTGATTGACTATGGAGATGGCCATAAATAAATAAACTTATCTTCGGGTCATGGGTTATACGATCCTCAATCACGAATTACTCGAAATAGTTCGCTATTCCTGCCTCCCGCTCGCGAGGGGGATCAATCGGATCAAAAAACTCAAAACCAATTCGGAGTGCGAATATGTTCAATTTATTTTAAAGATGCTCAGTTGAGTGTTTGTTGAAGTTATGACCGCCAACATCCGATTCGAATAAAACGATTTATAACTGAACCACCGGGGCAAACTAATTTCTGTCCTAAAATGTAAGATTATACTTGAAAATTTACTGTTTCCAATCAACCTTATACTTCAACGGCTAGCATTATAGTTTAACTTAACCTAATTTATTCGCGACATGAATAGAAAACATCATTATTTCTTCTTGGTTTTTCTGGTACTTTCCTTTTCTATCCAAGCCAGCTTTATCAATATCGGAATATTCAGTCAACCTGATCCGTTTAGTCATACTGATAGTACGATATTCACTAATCCGAGTACAAGCATAAGTTTATCCCCTGGAGAAGTCCTTCAACTTTGGACGGGTATTTTCACGGATGTCGATATTGCCGCTGTTCAATATGACACCATTATGCCAACTGGGGGATGGATATTGAATTCGAGACAATACAAAACTTATGGTTGGGGAGAAGGAACGGGTGCTCTTGATGAAAGCCTGCCTGTAGAATTTAATTTGCCAGGCAGCGAATCTGTTGCAGGAATACCTATTATCAACACATTATATAATGGTGTTGGTGAATCTAACTCACTTTTAGATATACGATTTAACGCAGCATTGTTGAATGGAACTTTCAAAACCGATGAGTTCGTTCTAGAATCATTTAGTTTAAATCTGCCCTTGGATATTGCTCCCGGAGTATACAATATTAATTTGAATAATATTGCAGCGTTTGATATTAATGGGAATCCGTTTCACGGTTTTGTTGACATTGGAAATGGTACTTTTACAGTCAATGTTATCCCGGAACCAGCTACGATTTCATTATTTATCATTGTAATTTCAACTGCATTCTTTTCTTCCCGGTCCCGCAGAAAGTCCATCTGTTAAGTTTTTTCATGCCTCAGTTATTATCCCGTTTTTTAAAATTATCCAGCAGTCTAAGTTGGACCTATGAAATCGTTTCGCAGTAGATTCTTCTTAACCCGGTTTTCTCACAAACTTTGTGGTGAAAAATCCGGGTTAAGTTCGACAGACTGCTGGTAATTCAACTTTTCTGTAACGTCCGATTATTCTTAAATACCTATTAGGAAACTGGTTTTATACTTATCGTCACGGATTCGGGTGAGTGATAAAATAAATTGTAACCGCTCACTGGGTTCAAAGTTCAAGGTTCAGGGGTTCAATGGTTGAAAACTAAGAACATAAAGCCATGTTGCATAGTTGTTTCTTGAAGGTTTTTTGGTATTTAGCCCCTGAACCTCTGAACCGTGAACGGTTACTATAAATTGATTTGTATTGATTCTTTACTTGTAATTATGAGAATTCTGATTAGATTAACGTGCTGTTTTTAATGCACGATTTAGCACGGTTTTCTCACCACTTTGTAGCGAGAGGACTTAGATTGAGTCATTTGAGTATTTTGCCGCTGGATAGAGAATGACATGTGTCTATACACACACCGCAATAGTCAACGTAAGATGCTGAAATGACGTGATATACGTTCTCATAGTAGATGCTTTGTGAGAAATGTGGGCTAGTGAAAGTAAGGAACAGCATTTAATAACGAAGCGGTACAGTAGGCAATATACCTCTATATTTATAAGCTAAGGCACGCAAATAAGGAATAGCAAATGAGAAATTTCACCTTCCCTGTGAGCAAAACCAGGAATATTTTAATCCGCAACAATATTTTATCAGTATTCATTGCCACCCTCTCAGGAGTTTTTTTGAATTCCAATGTATCAGGTGAATCAGTCGAAAACCCAGGATCATCTATTGTCGGCGGAACGAATGCTGACCCTAATGAATTCCCCTGGCAGGTATCGCTCCAAAATATCTTTGATGGTACCCATGAATGTGCGGGCTCGTTGATTCATGAACGCTGGGTACTGACCGCAGCTCATTGTATGATTCGCGGGGGGCGTGTAATTCCCGCAAATAGTGGTGTGATTGTCCTCGGCGAGCATGATTTTGGCACAGAGAGCGGGAATGAACAAACCATTGGTGTCGACAAAATTTTTGTTCACCCGGATTATAATCCGGCTACAAATGAAAACGACATTGCGTTACTCCTCCTGAATACACCAGCAACGATAAATTCTTTCGTGAGCACCATTGATACAGCAACATCTGCGAACGTCGGCAGTGCTGCTGAACCAGGTGTGACAGCAACAATTACTGGTTGGGGAAATACCGCGCAGGATATCGATGCTGATCCTAATGACAACAGCTCGGTTGTCCCGGATATACTACAGAAGGCTCAAGCTACCATTTTATCAGAAGCGGCTGCAGATGCGGCCTATAGTGGCCGAAGGGACATAAAAGAAACAATGCTTGCAGCAGCGCGTTCAGGTATTGATACCTGCGACGGGGACAGTGGCGGTCCGTTAACTGTGGAAAACGGACCCAATACTTTATTGGCGGGAATTACCAGTTTTGGTTTTGGCTGTGCAGACCCTGCGTTCCCTGGAATTTACACCCGTGTTTCCAGTTTTGAAACGTGGATTAAAAACACTATGAATAGCGTATTAGTTGTGGGTACGGGTGGAGATTTTGCAACAATTCAATTGGCAGTGAATGCTGCGAATGCTGGCGATGTTATACAGATTCTACCGGGATCTTATATGGAACAGGTCACCATCAATAAAGATTTAACGTTATTTGGGAGCGGCAGTTCAATGACAACGATCATATCACCAGCAAGCGGATTGGCTGCATTATCTGGAGCATCTATGAATCGTAGTTATATTATCGGTGTTACCAATGGCGCTACTGTGACGATAGAGAGTATAACAGTTGATGGAGGCAGTACAGGCACAGATAATCTGGAGCTCGTTGGGATTGCCGGATTTGATAGTAATGTAAGTGTCAATGAATGTGTCATACAAAATGTTGATGGCGGCAGTGGCATTGGTATAGCTGAATTCGGATCGGGTTATTTGTATGTTGATCGTGTAACAGTTAATACCTTTTATGAAGCCGGTATTTCCTATAAAGGTGATGGCACTAATTGGGCCGCTGTTGTTTTTAGTGCTGTTACTGGCAATCTAAGTGCTTCTATTCGGCAGTTTGGCATTCATTTGGAGGGCGCAACGAACGCGACTTTTGGAGGAAATACGGTCAATCAGATTTCGGGAGGTACACCTACAAATGTCTCGGTGGCAATCTCTTCAATCAATAATGATGATGTTTTGATTGATAAAAATACGATTACCGGGACAGATAGTCTCGATGGGTATGGAATCTATGTTAATGGTAATCGGAATAGCCTCAATGTCACTGGAAACTCAATTACAGATATCGGATTTGGTGTTGTATTTGATGGTTTACCAGCGGGGACATTTTCGGGTACGATTGGGGGTAATGATATTACTGATGGACCTGTTGATGGCGCAGCAATTTTTATTGATACTGTGACCGCGACCATTACTAATAATTCACTTAGAGACAATGACACAGGCATCTATTTACTGGATGATTCGAATGTAATTGGAAATAGTATTATCAGCAATAACGAAATCTCAGGTGTCGGAGCTGCTGGCAGTGATGCATTTTTTATTGTCAGTGAAACAACCAATGCGGCATTGGATGATGGGTCTGCTCCTAATGTTGATAATGGTGTCACATTTTTTGGATCTACCCAAACTGTCAATGCGGCGAACAACTGGTTTGGAAATACGGTCGCAGCGGATATTAATGCTCAAATTCGCGGAGATGTAACCGTAAGTCCGTTTCTATTGTCTGGTGATGTAGATAATAACAATGTCGGTTTTCTCCCGCCGGTTGTCGACAATGAAGCGCCATTTGTCAACGCAATCATTTCGTCCACACCGAATGGAACCTATGCAGATGGTGATGATATAAATATTACCGTTAGATTTTCGGAGATAGTATTCCTGAATGAAGGAACTTTAGACGTAATGCTTAGTACAGGAGTGACATTAAATATGTCAGCAGTTATTGGAGATTCTGTTTTCGGTACTTATAATGTCGGTCCGACTGAAAGCGATTCAGATCTGGATGTAACCAACGTCAGTCTGAGTGGCGGGACGCTGCAGGATAGTGGAAATAATGACGCGATTTTAACATTGCCGATGGACAGGAATCTTGCTGATATAAAAGAATTGGTAATCGACAATACTCCTATTGTTGCCGTACCGAACAGGATCGGCTATCAGGGGCATGTCCAGGTTAATGGTAAAAATTTTAATGGCGACGGCCTATTTAAATTCATGCTCTTTGCTGATCCGAATCTTAGCAGTAGCGTACTCTGGACTAACGATGACTCTTCATCAGATATCGGCACGCCACCCACAAATGCTGTTGACATTAGTGTTGTTAATGGTTTGTATTCTGTGAATTTAGGTGATGAGAATATCATGAATATGACCCCGATTACACCGGATGTTTTTCATTCACCCAATGCGTATTTGCAAGTATGGTTTAATGACAATGACTCAAATGGTGTTAATCAGTTTCAACTCCTTTCTCCAGATCAGACACTGAATACCTCGGCGTATGCTTTCATTGCCGCGGAGGTTGCCCCCGGCAGTATTGCCAATGAAAGTCTAGAATCAGGATCATTTGCAAACATAACCGGTGTTGGTGAACTGGATCATGTCACTGTGACTGGAAGTTCGTATCTAGCTGCTTTAACGGGTCGTGTTGGCATTGGTATTGATAATCCAAGCGAGAAACTCAGTGTTGATGGCAAAATAGAATCCACCAATGGCGGATTTAAGTTTCCAGATGGATCTGAATTACATTCTGCAGCGAATGTATCTGCAATTGTACCGGTTGGCTCAGGATCAGATATAATTGCCAGCGGATTGATTTCGTATTTTGCAGCGAATGGGTCAGATATTGAATCGATAGAAAACTATGTCCAGTTTCCATTGCCACGAGATGGAATGGTAAGGTCGTTTACCATCAAGATTACATCAAATTCATTAGATGGTCATGCAACGTTAACGTTAAGAATAAATGGAGCTGATACAGGAATTTGGATCACTGTTCCTGCTGGTGCAACAGGTGTATATAGCAATGGTAATACAGCAGAAGCGATGGCAGGTGATCTGTTTTCGATTGAAGTTGATACAACGGCTGCAGGAAGTGGTGAATTGCAGTATGTCTCGGGAAGTTTTGAATACTGAGTCGATTTATTATTTCTTGAAATTATAATTTTGGATATTGTATAGACCACACTAAACCTTGGAAAAACTATGATAAAAAAAATATTGCAGTTTACAACCTTTGTAGCCGTATTGTGTATTATGATACCCTCTGCGATGCCGCAGCGCGAAAGTACAAGTTATAAAGTTATCCGTGATACAGTCGGCACCGGGGGCGGGAATGCTGTAAGTACAAATTATACCCATCAGACTAATGTCGGCAGCATTGCGGGTACTGGAACATCAACTAACTATTCAAATGTATCCGGCGCTGTTATTCAAATCAACAGCATTTCCGGTATCGTTTATGATTTTGACGGTATAACACCTTTAACGTCATCGTCACAAGTGATGGTACTCGTATTTCGCGGAGATCCCTGCGGGAGTCATGATTTCGTCACGGAATCAATGTTAGATGGATCGGGTAATTATTTATTACCAAGATTGGTTTCGGGAGATTATTTTCTTAGGCTGGATACAATGGGAACAAATTATATTGCTGAATGGTATGATGGTATGGATGGCGCCTTCAGATGCGAGGATGCGCTAATCATTAAAATTAATGTTTCAGGTACATTTATTAATCATGATTTTGTTGTGGATCAGGGAAGTCGGATTGCGGGATCCATTCAGGACGACAGTCCGACTCCTTTGGAGAATGTTCAGGTTAACGTGTTTAATACGAATGGCAGTTTCATTACTCAGGGTGTTACTGATTCCACAGGTAATTATATTACGGATTCAGGGCTTGCGCCGGGAATTTACCTGGCCAATACTGTAAACGGTCTGGGATATATTGATCAGGCGTTTACAGATATGATTATTGTACCCAATGTTGTCATTACCGTTGATAATATTGATGTTGATCTGGTCTTAGGCGGGACCATCTCCGGTACCGTTGTTGATATGGCAACAACAAATCCATTACGAAATATAGATATCGCTGTATTTAATTCATCCGGTACAGAGGTAAGTCGCACAACAACGGATAATTCCGGATTTTATCTGACATCAGGGTTAGCAGCTGGCAATTATTATGCCCGTACGTTCAACAGCCAGCAGTATCTGGAAAAGTTATATAATAGTCCCAATCCAACTGGGTGCAGCGGTAATTGTAATGTTCTGGACGGAGCTGAAATTTCAGTAACGGTTGGATCTGATCAAGCAGATATAAATTTCGCACTGGATCCCGGAGGCAGCATTTCAGGAAGGGTAACGAATGTTGACATTACCGATTTGCCAATCAGGAATATTACGGTGGATATCATTGACTTGTCCGGTGCCACCTTTACCACAGGAACAACGGATTTTAACGGAGATTATAGGTCTAGTTCTGGTTTGCCGGCAGGAACTTACTTTGCATTAGTTCCCGCTACCTCAAATTATCATGCAGGCTTGTATAATAATTTTGACTGTAGCACATCGTGTGATCCAGTAAATGACGGAACTGAAATTTCGGTAACGGCCGGCGAAGAAGCAACTGGAATTGATCTGAAACTTGCGCCCGTATTTCAAATTGTGGAAATATCGGTTTGCACTGATCATGGCGGGACCGAAATATGTCTTCCTGTCACGGAAGGAAATTTTCTGTCTCGGTTGTGCGGTTTTTGTGATTTTAAAATTACGTTTAACAGAGATGTCAAAGCTGATTCGATTAATAGTATTAGCGCGTTTTCCGAAATTTTGGATTTACAGGGGTTGGCAGATTTTGATGTTAACAAATTAATTGATAACATCACATTAACTGGAAATAATGAGTTAAGAATTGATTTTGCAAATATTCCTTCTGAGACGGTTGTTAATGATAGTCCAGTGGTAAAAGCAAATATTGACATATTGGATTTAACACCGAATTCCTATCAGCTATCGTTTACAACAAATATACAAGATATTTCAAACACTCCACTTGGTGGTGATAGGGATTTGAATTTTGACTTAATTGTCGGTGAAGTTAATGATGTTTCACCAGTTGATATTGGCGATATGATTGCCGTAAGGGCTCATGCTGGCCAGCCTCTTAACGAAGAAACGGCAAGATATGATATCAATTATGATGGAGATATAAACGGGGGAGATATCGGGGCAGTCCGAAAAAAATTAGGCGACACAGTCGATTAGTGATCTAGGTTACTGTAGTCGTCTTCACATAATGACGGAGAAAATGATCGCCACCATTTCTTCGCCCGATCTTGATTCCACGCCTCTTTGAACCGAATCTCATGTAAATTTTCCCATAAAATATCAGCTGATTCCGGGCGGTTCTCCGGATTTTTCTCAAGACACGCCATCACGGTTTTATCGAGTCCTTTAGGAATTCTTAATGAGTTCATTGCAGATGGTGGCTTAGGAATGACAGAAACATGATTAAGTAACATCTGAGTTACACTGGTGGTTTGAAAGACAGCCTTACCGGTGAGCATTCTATAAGCTACACAGCCCAATGAATAAATATCGGCGCGATTATCACTTCCCTCTTGATTAAGCAATTCGGGTGCAACAGTAGTAGCGGTTCCTGGAATTTCATTGGGATTGGTTAATTCCAGGTCATCTTCAGACGGGTCAAGATTTTTAACCATACCAAAATCAAGCACTTTTAATACATCATACTCGGCACCAAGTCTACATATAAAAAGATTCTGTGATTTGATATCACGGTGTAATAATCCCAAGGAATGCGCCTCCATTAAAGAACGACATGCCTGTAACAGAAAATAAACGACGCGTTCAGCTTTCATTGCTCCGAATTTCCGGATCATCGTATTAATATCCATACCATTCAGTTGCTCCATGACAATATAGAATGCCCCCTCGTCAGATACTCCGTAGTCGTACAAACGGACCGTGTTCGGCGATTGGAGATTTGCCGTCGCTTTTGCTTCCCGCTCAAATCTCTGTAGTGCCACCTTACTTTTCTTATCTTCAGGATTAGTTCCGATCCGAATCAATTTAATGGCTGCAGGACGGGTCAATAATTGGTGTTTTGCACCCCATACTTCGCCCATTCCTCCCTCTCCTATTTTTCGAAGTAGTCGATATTTTCCCACACGGGCACCTTCTATTAGGAGTTCGTCACTTATTTCTAGAGTTGGGGATGTCGATGCCGAAATAGATCTCTCAATAACGCTCTCTAATTCCCGGATATTACCTGGCCAAGAATATGCTTTCATGTGGGTCATCGAATCATCAGAAACTCCTTCGATGTTCTTCCCCAGTCGTTTTGCATGCTTTTTTATGAAAAAGTTAACCAAGTTCGGGATATCCCCACGACGTTCTAATAATGAAGGAATAGGCAGAATGTGTTGACCTAATTGATTGGTAAGTTCAGGATGCACCAAACCTTCGTTGATTGCACGAGACAAGTCGCAATTCATATAAACGATAAATCGGGGGCTGTGCGTCAGCTCTCCTCGGGATGGTTTAGAATTACAAATTTCTTTAAGTTGATTTGCCAATTGAAGCTGCATTGTCGCTGGAATATAATTTATTCCCTCCAAATAAATCGTCCCATCATCCGCGAGATCGATCAGACTGGATTTAATTTCCGAGTGTTTCTCAGTACTCTCATTAGGGATTACAAATAAATCAGAGTGTTGTTGTTGCTGAATCTGAAGACAATTTACGTGAATAAAGATATTGTCCTTACGTGGTGAAGATGCGTGAATCGCACGGGCGACAGCTTCGTCGCCCGCTCCGGACGGGCCAACCAGCAACAGTGGTGTTGTGGCTGTAGAGTATGTGGAAATTGCTTCTTTCAATTGACATACACGATCACTGTTACCTAATAACGCGACGTTTATTCGGTCATATGCTTCTCTAAAAAGCACTTGATTTTTCTGTAATTCTAGTGTTAGCTCCCTATTGTGGTTTTGAAGTTTTTTCTGCAAATGATGGATTGTCAAATGTGTGGTGATTCTGGCCAAGAGTTCAGTCGAATTAAATGGCTTCGTAACGTAGTCAATCCCGCCGACTTCGAACCCTCTAATAATATCATCAGTTTCTGTTTTTGCGGTTAAAAAGATAATCGGTATGTCTTGTAACCGTTCCGATGCCTTCATCCGTTTACACGTCTCATAACCATCAAGCTCAGGCATCATCACATCAAGAAGAATCAGATCCGGGAGAACAGTTTCGGTCGCTTTGAGAGCCTGTAATCCATCACGAGCTACATTTAGTTTATATCCTTCACGCTTTAGAATTGCACCCAAAACCTGAATGTTTTTAAGCGTGTCATCAACAATTAGTATTCGTGAATTTGTAACGTTTAAACTCATTTGGATTCATCCCCTTTTACCCAATAAGTCATGATATCGCGATCTATTCCTTTCACTCTGATCGTCCCCCGTTTTTCGCAAGCGATTTCATCCTTGATTAATGCGTAAGTAGAATCCGAGATAAGTATATTCCCGACACTCGAATTCGATTCGAGACGCGCGGCTAAATTGACTTCCTTGCCGATAATTGTATACTCCATGCGATCGACACTGCCGAAGTTGCCAACCGTACATTCACCGCTATTTATGCCAATCCGAATATCGATATTCAGCATCTTTGTTTTTGCTTGCATTGCCAGCGCCATTCTAACACACGTGATTGCATCTGCCTGCTCACCTGAAGATAACGGATCTCCAAAAAATACCATTATAGCGTCCCCGATATACTTATCTAATGTTCCACTATACTGCATTACAATAGAAGTCATTTCGTTCAGATAATCATTTAGCCAGTTCGTCAGGGATAAATGATCCATCGTTTCAGCAATCGGTGTAAAACTAACGATATCGGAAAAAAAAACCGTTAAATTCCGTCGATATGACTCAATTTTAACGTCCTTTTTTCCTGTAAATATCGACTCATAGACCTGCGGTGAAAGATATTTTGACAACTTCTTGGATAACGTCGCCAACCGTTCCCGGGCAAATTTTAGTTGCAGGTGAGAATTGACCCGTGCGAGCAACTCTGCTGTATTGAATGGTTTTAATACATAATCCACAGCACCAGCCTCAAACCCTTTTAAAATATCTTCAGATTCGACTCTGGCGGTCAAAAAAAGAATAGGAGTATCCCGCTGGCTTTCGTCTGCCATTATTCGTTTGCACGTTTCGAATCCATCCAGATTTGGCATCATCACATCCAGAAGAATAAGATCTGGTTTTACCCGTTTGATGGTCTCCATGGCCTGCAATCCGTCACGTGCAACGTATATCTTGTAGCCTTTCTGCTTTAGAAGAGTACCCAATACTTGAATATTTTTCTGGGTGTCGTCGACAATCAATATTTGCGCGTTATCAGTATTGTATTCCATATCTGTTTCTATTCCGTTTTCGAAAGGATTCCCTGTATGATTTCAGGGTAAGCTGTCAGAGTTTTGGTGATTTCATCCATGTCAAAACTCAGAGCCTGAGCAGTCAAATTTTCGCCCCATTTAACTAAGGGCATCCACTCGTATTCTCGTCCTAGGTTCGCGATCTCAGTTCCGAAATCTTCAAGTTCGTCAATCGACAACGTATAAGATATCTCTTCCCACGTAGAATTTTTGTCTTTAAGAACTGTTACTAGAGCGGCTAGTTTTTTTCGTTCATCCATGCTAATCGATCTGGCATCCGTAGACTCAGCAACAACAGTTTTATGGGTATCGTCAACCTCCGATGTCGCTTCTGATATGGTATGAGATAGAAATTTGCAAAGCTCTGTAACCAGATCCGTTTTACTCACCGGTTTACGCAGGTATCCATCGCAAAGTTCTTTCATTTCGTTTTCCATATGCTTCATTACCGATGCGGTCAAAGCGACAATCGGAACATTTGAAAGGTCATCATCGTTTTTGATTAATTCAGTCGCTTTCCGTCCGTCCATTACGGGCATCTTCATATCCATCAAAATTAAATTCGGCCGATAAAGTTTTGTGTATTCAACCGCCTCGGCACCGTTTGCGGCCTCATACAGCGTAAAATCATATTTATCCAAATAACCACGAACGAGATTACGGTTGACCTCAATGTCATCGGTTATCAGAATCGATGCGTGAGAAAACGTAATCGCGTCGAAATCAATTGACAGACATTCAGATACTTCAATATCGGCTGAGGTTGCAACCAAAACCTTTGGCAGTGTAACGTGAAAAATACTCCCTTTACCAACGGAGCTGGTCGCGGAAATATCTCCTCCCATTGCATTTACTAAACGCTTTGTTATCGCCAAACCAAGTCCGGTTCCTCCGTATTTAGCGTTACTCTGTCCCTGTTGTTGCTCAAACGCATTGAAAACCGATTCACACTGATCCTCGGGTATGCCTATACCGGAATCTTCTACAGAGAAGATCAAATCAACCGAACTCTGGCTTTCTTCGAGAAAGCGACATGTGACGGCAAGTTTTACATATCCAGAATCGGTAAATTTAATCGCGTTACCGACTAGATTGAAAAGGACTTGCCTCAACCGAGTCTCATCCAGTATAATGGCCTTCGGTAAACCCAAATCAACGTCAACCTCAAAATCGATACCTTTTTCTAACGTCTTTTGTGAAAAAATCTGCTTCATTTCTTCAAAGATCGATTGCGGACTTATAGCCGTATTTTCCAGTTCCATTTTTCCCGACTCCACCTTCGACAAATCGAGTATATCGTTAATGAGGCCTAGTAATGAGCGGCCGCTCGATTGTATAGCGGCTAGATATTCTTTCTGTTGCTGGTTTTCTAGCTGGCCGGATAGGATTTCCGTAAAACCTAAAATAGCATTCATCGGTGTTCTGATTTCATGACTCATATTTGCAAGAAACTCACTTTTTGTCCTACTGGCTGCTTCGGCATCTTCTTTTGCCAACCGAAGATTTTCTGCTGAACGCTTGCGCTCAAGTACGGATCCAACCTGTTTGCCCACCGAGTCCACAGTAAGCAACAACGATTCATCGGGAAACATCTCATCTTCCGCAAAAAATTCCAACACTGCAACGATCTCATTTGAAACAGTAATAGGGAATCCAAATGCGCCTTTTAAGCCAAGACTTTTGCATAGACGATTACGGGGAAAATTCGGATCGTCCTGAACGTTAGAAATCCACTCGGCATTGTTGGATTTTTGGATACGTCCCGGTAATCCGATTCCGTATTCAAAGCTGGTATTTTCCGTCACCAATCTGAATTCTTTATGACGTTTCTCGTCCTGAAGGTACCATATCCCGGTTGGTTTCAAGATAAAAGTGTTATCTTGGTCTGGTAAATAGACGTGCCCAACCGGCCAACCTGTCATTTCGCAAACTAGATCCATACACTTCTTGAGGGATTCCTCAAAAGAACCTGTCTCCGCTGCCATTTGTGTTGTTTGATGTAATAGGCGGGCTTCCAGCGATTGCCTCTTTAAACGTTCGGAAGACTGTACTCTTTCGGTAATGTCACGAATAAAAGCCGTAAAAATTACCGTTTCAGAGGTTTGATACGTCGGAGTTATCGTGAGTTCGACAGGAAATTCATCCCCATCATTGCGAAGTGCGGATAACTCTAAATGCTGTTTCAGAATTTTTCCTTTACGGGTCGCTAAATACCTGGCAAGTCCCGCTTTATGATCCTTCCTAAATCGGTGGGGGATAATAAATTCGACTAATGATTTACCAATAATCTCTTGACTGCTCCAGCCAAAGATAACTGACGCCTGAGAATTCCAGTCAACAACCAGGCCGTTCGAATCCATCGATACGATTGCATCGAGGGCGTTTTCAATGATAAGCCGAGTACGATTAATTGGCACTAGTCACTCCTATATTGAAAGAAATAAAATTAGAGTCTGATTGTATCGTAACTGATGCTAGCATATTAAACAGCTTCCAATGCGATCTCGTGTGGCGTTCCGTAATTAACTCGTTGTGAGACGTCACACTAATTAATAGTCATCCGAAAATGCCTGCTTTACGTTAAATCGATAGCTGAAAAGTATTAGGCTTTCCTTGCAGGATCTGAGTAAAAAACCGCATAAGCAGCTGCTAGATCATTGATTTAGTCCCGCGCACCGTAGAATGGCTTTACCTTTGTCATTTCCGAACAACCACTATCTAAAAAAAGTTGATACTAAAGGTAATAAACTTTTGTTCGAAATCAACCACTTCCGGTTCTATTGTAAAAAATTAGAAGTATCCCTGACAGCTCCTCATTTTCCCGATCAAAATTACAAAACTCTCATTTGAATTAGAGTTTTTTCGATCCGATTGAGTGAGTCTGCAGGTTTACAATCCGTCCCCTGACGGAAATAGCGAACAAGTAATTTGTGATTGAGGTTCGTATAACTATGAGTGGAAGATGAGATACGAGACGTACGATTTGTTTATGGACAGCTCCTAAGATCGTCCAACTGCATTTCGGCATCGTCTCGGTGAACGTTGTCTGACGACGCACAATCTAAAAAATGAGTCAACGCATCAATCGCTTTAGTTGAACGATTAGAAAATCTGTAACCCTGACCGAGATAATAATGGGCAAAACAATGAATCTCACCAAATCCTCCCATTGATATAACTTTTTTTAATTCCGCAATGCCTTTATCAAATTCTTCACGTTCAAGATAAATCAGTCCTCGATAATAATAAGCAGAAGGAAGTCTAAGTCGAATGGAACGCGCGCTAATCTGGTGATTAGAAAAATGAAATTTTATTTGATTACTTTCCAGTAATCGATTAAATTTGTCAAAATCTTTTAGAGCATCATCATATTCATTAATCTGATAAAATGTATACCCACGAAACAGCAATACTTCAAGCTCATTGGGATCAAGTTCAATCGCGTAATTAAAATCATTTAGTGCATCACGATATCTTTTCTGACCAAGATAGGCTCTACCTCTGCATGTATACCCTTGGATATACTCCGAATCCATTTCAATTGCTTTATCACATTTAGAAACAGCTTCAGAAAACTTATTCTTGTTGAGTAAGAGATCACCATGAAACACCGCCCGTGAGACTGATAATTGAGTAGTGCAGCTGGAAGTTAGCAAAAGAATTGCTGCAAAAATCCCGAATTTATAGAGACGAGTCATTTAGTGTCAGATTCTTAATTTTTATAGATCGAGAAAATAATAATACTTCCAAGGCACCAAACAATATTTTGAATTTCATACTATAATTTTTTATTATTGCGGTTGGTTTTGTCAAAGTTGAAGACAAAGAATTCGTTGTCTTGGGGGCGTTTGCTTTTGCGGATATCAAAGTGCCACCTTAATTTATTATGTAATTCCTGTAGTTTCTTTTTTTAACGAATAAAAGGAATTTTACAGCATTACAACAAAAAAGAGTAAACATTCAGTAAAACCTGTCATTGCCTGTTGGCTGTTGGTAGTTACCACGTCACTGGTGTTATTGGTGTAGTTCGGAAATTAATACGTGTGACAGCACTGACGGTGTTTGACTACAAACGCATGCTCCACCAAGGTCGTGGATATTACCGAATCTATACAATTCTTAAATTCGTTAAATAAAACCTGCTTCGTTTCAAAGTATATAAACTTGTTTAGAAAACAAGAAGTTTCATTCACTACGGAAGTGAACAGCGTGACATATCTGCTGACAGCCTGCTATGCCATTTAAAATTAACACAGATAAGAATAAATTATTACCTGAGCAGTTATTTTTTCGATTTCGGATATGAGTAAAATCGGGACAGAAAAATTATCTTACCTTTAATGTTGCTAATCCGACAAAGGCTAAGAGTATCGCTATTATCCAGAAACGAATTACAATTTGTGTCTCTTTCCAGCCGCTTTTATGGAAGTGGTGGTGAATTGGTGCACATAAAAACATTCGTTTAGCTTCTCCTGTAAAATATCGGGTGAGTTTGAAGTATGCCACCTGAAGAATAACCGAACCAGCTTCAATAACAAATATTCCTCCTATTACGATCAATAAAATTTCCTGTTTTACCAGTACAGCGATTAAACCGATTGCGCCGCCAATACTTAAACTTCCCGTATCTCCCATAAACATTGCAGCGGGATAGCAGTTATGCCACAAAAAACCCAGGCCAGCACCAACAATAGATACAGCGATAACCACAACTTCACTACTTCCTGGAATAAAAGGTATATGCAAATAAAGGGCTAAATATTTATGTCCGCAAAAATAAGCAAAACATGCATAAGCTAGTGCACATATAATGGTGCAACCAATTGCTAATCCATCCATACCATCACTTAAATTAACTGCATTGGATGATGCAACAACAACCGTTGAACCAAACATTATAGCAAATATAATCCCGGTATTCTCTATAATGGGTTGTTTTAAAAAAGGGAGCATGAGTTTGGTTATATTTCCACCGGTTTCTGGTACCAAATGAAGACTCCACACTGCTAATCCACCGATTATGAACTGAAGCAGCAGTTTCCAACGGCCAGCAAGGCCATCTTTATTTTGAAATTTGACCTTCAGAAAATCGTCAACAAAACCAACTAAACCTAAGGAAATCAATAGTGTAAGGAATACGATAACTAACGAATTGGTGGGATTCGCCCACAATAGAATGGTAATCACAATAGAAAATAGTAACAGAATTCCCCCCATGGTAGGTACATGACGTTTTCGTATACCAATTTCTTCATCTGTGAATATACCTTCTACTCGGGGTGGCGTGGTTGTCTGTAGTTTTGTGAGTAGTCGAATGGTTAGCGGTCCCAATAGCAGAGTCAGAATAAATGCAGTAAACGCAGCGCCACCTGCTCGAAATGTTACATATTTAAATAATCGAAAAAACGATAGTTGATCAGCGTAGGAGCTTAAAAAATTCAGGTAGTAGAACATTGAAAAAAACGTTTAGATAGACGGCATTAAATTCTACCTAAATCCGTGAAGAATGTTTCGCAAACTAATACAACCGTTTGGTCGCAACGATGTTGTATTAAAGATTCAACATACCTATTAGTATGCCTCATAATTTCTACAACACTTCGTCGTATTAATTTATCAAAAAATTCTTCACGGATTTAGGTTCTAATAAATTTTTATATGATTTATGTTATATCACATTGTCAGTAATGTGGATCGAATCAATATTAAATTCAAAATTAATGATCTAATTTTGAATTAAAGTATCTTTTGCTGATTGTGGCAGTGATGAATTTCTTATCCAGTCAGTCGCATTTCCCAAATCTTTTCTTAACCATTTTTGGCCAATCAGGATCATGGTTTCTTCGCGGATCTTACTATCTTTTATTTTTTCTGCATAGCGTGCAGCTGCGAAAGGATCTTTATAAACCCATTGAGTAGCAGATTGGGATATGGCCTGTTTTTTTATATTTCCGTCAGGAAATTGCATTGTCCATTCTAACACTGACTCAGGATCTTTTTGTGCCCAACTCCTGGCAATGCCAATAATCGCATTATCTTTGGTAACTGTGTTGGGTAAGGATAGTACCCATTCTGCCGCTGCATGAGGGTCTTTTTTTGCCCAGGTACTTGAGACTTTTAGAACTGCCTTAGATTTATCCCCGTCTCTAGTTAATTGTTCCGCCCATTGAGCGGCTTCACTAGGATTTTTCTGTGCCCAAGTATAGGTAGCATAGTTCAGGATTTGGTTTTTTGTCGCTTGGTCCGAAAAGTTTTCTGCCCATTCGACTGCCGACATTGGGTCAGTTTTTGCCATTGTAATACCGATTTTTACAAAGACTTTATTTTGAATATCGGGATTCTCTAATTTTGCTGCCCATTCATAAGTTGCCTGAATATCTTTTTGCGCCCATGTTGTTGCTATACCCTCAACGGCAGCCAATTTTAATTTATCATTTTCAATATTATTCGACCATGAAATTGCAGCATCTAAATCCTTATTTGCCCACTCTCTTGAAATCCAGCTGAACGTGCTTGATTTAATGCGTTCATTTTCAATTTGCTCTGTCCATTTTGCAATTTTTTCAGGATCTTCCTTAACTGTTTTATTAATAATGGTGCTGACAAAAGAATATTGATCATGATAATCACTTATTGTATCAAGAAATTCCAGAGCGTAATCATAATGATCGTTTTCAGCTAATAGTTGACCAAAGTCACGTAGCGACTGCCTTCGCTCCTTGTCATCTTCTATGAGTAAAATTTGTGAAAGCCGGTATTCAAGATCTTCCTTGTTTATTACTCTGGGTTTATTGGTATCGTTTAATGTACCAGTGCTTAACGAAATCGACGACGAAGCCGTAGTCGTGGTTGATAGGATTGCGGAACTGTTTTTAGCTCGTTTTGGAATCTTTGAGCTGGACGGTCTGTTTTTTTGAATTTTTTTATTTGATTTGTTACCGTTCGTGTCACCGCTAGCGACATTCTTTGCTATATCATTGCTGTCATCTTTTTTTTCTGATGATCCAGAAAACAATAGTTTTATAGCCATCATTACAGCAATGGCGATGCATATTATGATAATCTTTTTTTTCACTTTAATTCCTGTTAGGCATTATAGAGTTGATAGTAGAGTCCCCGCCGTTTCATTAAATCCGCATGGACTCCTTGCTCTGTTATGCGACCATTATCAAGAACCAATATTAAATTTGCATGTGATATTGATTCCAGACGGTGGGTGACGATAAACATCGTGCATCGTTGTCTGATATTTTCAAGGTTACTTAATATAGTTTGGCCAAATTCAATATCCATTGAATTAAATGCTTCATCCAAAATAAAAATTGCCGGGTCACGGTAAATTGCACGAGCGATAGAAATACTCTGTTTTTGACCACGTGACAACACTAAATCTGAATCGCTGATTTGGGTATAGTATTTATTCGGCAGGCGTTGGACAAATTGATGAGCGTTTGCAATCGTTGCCGCATGGATGATTCGATCTGAATTCGGGTTAGGATCACCCAACGCAATATTTTCAACGATCGAGCCGGAAAAAATATGATCATGCTGTAAAACTAAACCCATATATTTTCTGAGACTATTTAGTTTCAGTGAACTCACTTGGACATCATCATAGAGAATTTCACCGCTACTTGGCTGCATTAATCCGGCAATACTGCTTGCTAATGTTGATTTGCCAGATTGGCTTTTTCCGACAATTGCAATCAACTGACCAGGATGGGCTGAAAAACTTATGTCTGTAAGGATCCTTGGGCTATCAATACCGCCATAAGAATATAATACATTCCGAAATTCTACTTTCCCCTGTAGGGTTGTTACGGGACTGATGTTCTTTTCTAATGTCTGTTCTGATGTTGAATCAATAATATCGTTGAGTCGGTTGAGTAAGACCGTTGACAATTGTAAATCTTCCCACATATTCAGAATGGTTAAAATTGGAAAGTAGCACATCGTTGTCAGCATTTGAAATGCGATGAATGCCCCCATGGAAAGTTGATCATATAAAACCAGTTGGGCACCAATCCACAATAACAGTATTGTCGATAGAAATCCTAATGTTTGAATCGTTCCATCATAGCAATAAATATTAAATTTACTTAAGCTTTGATTACGGGATAGTTGTGAGAAATTTTTTAAAACAATATCCCTGAATGAACCTTCAGCTGCCGCAGCTTTGACCGTTTGAATTCCGTTGACAATATCTTTTTGCAGCATTCGATATTTTGCCTCATTTTCCTGAATATCATCAAAGGCTGGTTTAAGAATCTTCGCCGAAAAATACATAAGGCCCACGTAAATAGGTACCAGAATAAGAAAAATCTGCGTCATTCGCAAACTGTAAAATGTCATTAATCCGACAAATGCCATAATTTGGACTAGAGCGATGAGTCCGCCTATCGCGCTATGGACAACAAAATGGCGAATTTCAGTGGCGCCCTCCAATCGACGCTGAATATCCTCCGGGCTGCGTTTTAAAAAGTACGACATCGGCAATGATAGCATTTTGTGAATAATGAAGCGGAGAATTGAACTGTCGAGTTTTGCTGCGGCTTTACTTAGGGTAAAGCGTTGGAATATCGTCAGGACGAGCGTGACTGCCAATATTCCTCCTAATGAGGCTATGAAATAGTTTAGATTTTTCGGGTCATGCATGTTGATGACATCATCAACAATCTTTTGTGTTAATATGGGAAATGCCAGTTGTAAACCTGTAATGAGAATCGTGAGAAATAAAATGTTTATGACATCCCATTTTATTGAGCCGAAGATATGTAAAATCCATTTTTTGATCGGGCTTTTTTCTGGTATAATTTTTAGTGTTTTCGGGTCGTTTCCAAATTCGATAGCATATCCAGTCCAAGAATTTTCAAATTCATCTCTATTAATCCAATGAATACGTTTCGCTGGGTCGGCAATTTGCATCTGTTGCTTGTTTTGACTAATTAATACGACCCAATGGTTGTTTTGCCAATGAATAATAGCAGGGAGATTAAGTTGATCCATATTCCGTCCAGAAACCTTGACAGCCATTGCATCAAATCCGATTTCATTAGCTGCTCGGCAAATATCGTTCAGGGTTGTCCCCTCAATACTGGTATGGGTTAATTCACGTATATAGGGTAAGCTAACTTTGCATCCATAATATCTGCAAATCATATTGAATGCTGCTACACCACAATCGGCTTCATCAATTTGGCGAACAAACGGAAATCGATTCATTTTTATTCTTGATTTTGCATGTGACGATTTTACCTTGAAAAACATGAGCTCATGCTGAGATAAAAGGTCATTTTCATCATCTGAATAGTTGTCCTTCTTATTATCGTGCTCAATGATTTTTGCAAAATCCAATGGCATCCGATCAGAACTGATACCTGATTGATAACTTTCTACTCGCTTATTAATGACACTATGAAATTCTGGATATTGATCGACAACCTTACGAAACACACTGCTGCTTAGCGAATAAAGAGTACAGTCATTTACGGCCCTAACCGTTGCCGTTCGTTTATCGCGTTTTAATAATGAAAGTTCGCCAAAAAAATCGCCTTGCCTTAGAAATCCCAGGTTAATTTCTTTATTATCGCGCAATTGATAAACCTGGCAGTGTCCTTCCTCGATAATAAAGAGCGGTCCGGGATTATCATTTTCATTGATGATTATTTCTTCACCTTTGAACGTGACTAGTTTCAGATTCTCTAATATTTCCTTAAGAGCAGCTGCTGGAATGGTACCCAGTGAAGTATATAATTTGAGAAAATTTGAGATAGTTCGATTTGTTACCTGTAGTTCTATGTATTCTTTGAATTGAGGGTATTTTATGAGGAAATTGTCAAATTCTTTACGATTTAATGTCAAAACTTTTACTCGACTAGCCGCCCGGACTGTTTTTGTGCGTACTCCTGCCCGTAAGAGGCCCATTTCCCCGAAATAATCACCAGGATTGAGTGTATTTATTGATATTTCGCTACCATCAGTATGTTTTGAAATGACCCGTGCATTTCCTTCTTCCATGATAAAAAATGTGTCAGCGGTATCACCGCTCTTTACTATTAGTTCGCCAAATTTAAAAGATTTTGAGACGAGTTGGCCAAATATCTTTTTTAGCGCTTCACTCGGTAGGTGACGCAAAAATGGAATGTTTTCCAATACTTTGGAATTCGGTTTATTCATGATGTAAGAGTTCAAGAGTCCACTTGACCCACTTTAGATTTATGTCGATGAATGGTGTAATGATTCCAATAATGTAGCTTTTCTGAAGAAAATTAAATATAATTGGATCTCCCAGAGATGGTGGTTTTTTATTGACAACGCGGTAAATGTAGAATTTATTGTCAAAACTATTTTCCAAAGGTTTGATGCATTCTCCTGGATTCGCTGAATGAAGATAAGATTGTAAATTAGTGGGCAGTTCCTTAAAAAATGATGTATTTCTAAAATATTCACCCGCCGTTCGATTAGAAACTGCATCCAGTTCTTCATTATCTATTGTTATGCACAAAAATGCTTCCCTTGCTTCATTGATCGACTTAAAAATTATGCCTTCATATTCGACTTCGATTAATTTAGATCGATTCGTTTTTAACAGTAGGTTACACTTATCCTTTGTTGCCAGTTTATCGCAACTATTACGGAAATGTGTATCGATTAATAGATTAAAATCGAATTTATTTTTATAGAAATGATCTGAATTAACCCCGATATCTAATTGGTTGATTTTTATGCCTTTTCTCTTGCAAAAAATCAGTCGATTTTCCTCTAAGTCTGATTCAGTTGGTCCATCGATATTAACGATAAAATTATAGGCTATAATTCTTAAAACAAATGGCAGCACGATATCAGATAGATTACCACTGAACACCAACTCTGCATAAAGTTTCTTACATATCTCAATCGGAGTGATCTCAATATTTATGGATTGATTCTGAACGTGTGTGGCCCACACTTGCCGCAGTAAATAGTCGTTCAAATCATCAATGTCTACATCATGGTTACTAAACCATTGTTCAGTTTCTTCGGCGGTGATGAGATTAAGATCGTATCTAAATTGATTTGCAGCATCCTGAAGTTTTTCAGTATCCGGTGCTAAGTTTTGATTGACTGCGTATTTTTGCGCCGCCAGCCTTCTGCCTAGGCTCTCCCAATGATGATTGAGAGCTCCAATAAATTCAGCACACGCGAGAATATCGCCCCAGGTATATGACTTTTCTCCTAGTTCAAAGACCTTGAAATTATGGATTGATTCACATGATGAATCAGCGGATTTCTTGAGTTCATCCATCATAAAATGTCATTTATGTTTTATGTCGTCTTTTGTAAATAAACGGAGTTGATGTTTCTTCAATCGGGCGTGTTCGCCACCGTTTATGTATCCAAATCCATTGATCCGGGTGTTCTTTGATATAGGATTCCAATTTGTGGGTTAGAATTTGAGTATTCTTAATGATGTTTTGATTACTATTCTCAGAATTATTTTCCAACTTTATTTGGGCTTCTATAACGCATTTATGATGATAACAATTTTTTTCTCTGAATGTATATCCGGGTATTATTGGTGTTCCTGTACGATCTGCAAGAACGGCAAGTGCTGTCATCGTGTTTGCCTTGTGGCCAAAAAAATCAACAAATATTCCGTCTTTGCCTGTCATATTCTGATCTAACATAACCACAATAGCTTCATTGTTCTTGAGAGATTTTAAAATATTTTTCATGGAATGTTTTTTGGGGATGGTTGTGATACCATTATCATCACGGATTAATTTGATGATCATGTTACCAAATTGAGATTTCATTTCCTTACCAATGGCGCTAATCTTTATTCCATAGTTTGAAATTGCAATTCCTGCAAGTTCCCAGCTACCAATGTGTCCAGTTAAAATAAAAACGCCTTTTTTTTGTTTTAATGCAGATTCGATATGATCGAATCCCTCAATTTCTACGCGCTGGGAAAGTTTGGGCAAATTTGCATGTGGAAGCTGCAATATTTCGATCATTGTTAAACACAGATGTAAATAAACTTTATTTATTAGAGATTTTATCTCTTCCGGTGATTGTGATTTACCAAATGCGACTTCCAGATGATTTTTAATAATAGCATATCGAAATTTTAATAAACGGCAAGCCACCCAGCTTAGTGCCTTACATAAAAAAATGATAATTTTTTGTGGTATCAATTGGATTGTTTTGCTAATTAATAAAATGATTAATCTAATGAATGTTGCCATTTTCTCTTCCGTTTTGTTTGCGTTTACACAATAATCACGGCAGTCATTGTAAATTTTTTTACTCGAACAGGACAATCGGCTGGCCATCAATTCCTTAATGAGAAATATTCGGAATTTTGCTAACCTGAATAATTCATAAACTTTCAAAGTGAGAGTCATTAAATTTTGTGAGATCAATTAGTTATGAATTTTATCCGCGTACAGGAATAGTGAATTGTTTCGAACCCGGATAATTTTGTAACCCATTGATATCGCGTGATATTATGGCTCGTAATAAAAAGTTTATGAATTATTCAGGCTAATTACTGCATGATCAGCACGGGCTGGATGGATTTGAAGTCTGGTATTGGGCATTCTAATCCATGACTTTGTTTAGAGTGCAGTAACTTATCCCGCAGTTATCACAACGCATCTACTATGAGAAAGTATATCACATCATTTCAGTAGCTAACCTTGGCAATCAAATTCACTGAGTTCCGGTTCAATGTCATCCTCTATTCGACGGTAAAGTGCTGAAATGAGGTGACCTAAGACCAGGTTGGTGAAAACGCGAGTTAGAAAAAAAGTCCAGAAATAATTCATATTGGTAAAGACAGTGACCTAGCCAGGATTATGCATAAACTTTCTATTACGGGTCATTATATCACATAATATCAACGAGTTATAAAAATCTTTTGGATCGAAATAGTTCACTATTCCTGCACGAGAACGATATTCATAACTCATTGATTTCACGCAATCTAATATCTCTCATCAAAAACTTTATGAATAATCCAGGCTAGTCACTATGCGAAAATAAATTAAACATTTTGGGCTCCTTTGAGTTTTGAGTGGGTAAGCCTAAATTTCATGTATTTTTGGTATAGGGATTCAGAGTGTTAAAATTTAGCTTACCAGTGATCAGATAGGTAATTATTTTAATATTTTTTACCGTACTATAACCGCGT
>JAJFLO010000503.1 GCA_021772675.1 Verrucomicrobiota bacterium
ATTCTTTCTATGTCTTCAGATGTTCTAATTCGATGCGACAAAGTCGGCAAGAAATTTTGCCGCGATCTCAAAAAGTCCCTTTGGTACGGCGTCAAAGATTCTGTGGCTGATCTCGTCGGTTTTAACAAAAGTCAGAGTGATGATGTTGAGACAACACTTCGAGATAATGAGTTTTGGGCGAATAAGGACATTAGTTTTGAACTAAAACGCGGCGAATGCCTTGGATTGATCGGCCGCAACGGGGCTGGCAAAACGACCTTACTCAAAATGATTAATGGTCTGATCAAGCCTGATCAGGGGTATATCGATATTAGAGGCCGTGTCGGTGCCCTGATCGCCCTTGGAGCGGGGTTTAATCCGACTCTCACAGGTCGGGAAAATATCTACGTCAACGGCTCAATTCTCGGCATGAGCAAGAAAGAAATCAGTGCCAAATTTAACGAAATTGTAGAGTTTGCCGAGTTGCCGGAGTACATCGACTCACCGGTGAAAACCTACAGCTCAGGAATGAGCGTCAGATTGGGGTTTGCGGTCGCGGTCGTGTTGATACAGCCGGATGTACTGTTATTGGACGAAGTCTTGGCCGTTGGTGATCGAGCATTCAGAGCGAAGTGTCTCAATACGGTTACGGATATGCTGAAGAACAGTGCCGTTATCTTCGTCAGCCATAACGAACCCCATGTGAAGCGGGTATGTGATCAGGTGATATTAATGGTTGACGGGCATCTTGACTTGCACACTTCGGATGTATTTCAGGCGTTCTTACACTATAATTCGGCAGATTCTAAGCAATTCAATAATCAGGTTTATTGGGTTACGCCAAAAGCGGAAGTGCTGTCACTCACGGTCACTCCAGATCTTCTAAAATCTGGCTATCAGATGCGGTCAACCGAGCCACTTACAATTCGAATCAAGGGCCGTGCCAAGGTTTCACTAAAGGAATGCGTTGCTCTTCTAATAGCGCGCTCAAGGGCAGACGATATCGTGGTGGGTTTCCAGGCAGAACGAAGAGGACATCTAGCATCGATCGGTGATATATTTGAGCTGGTCTTTCATGTAGATAGCATTCGACTCGCTACAGGCCATTACACCTTTATTTTCTGTCTCTTTGAACAACCAGATTTTCAGATCATTTTTAAGACAGAGCAAATATTTTCAGCAACTGTTTTAGCCAACTTTATTCATGGAGGAATTGCAAATTTGGATGCTCAAGTTTCCGTAATACGACTTGACGATGAAATAGAATTGACTGGCGAATGATTGTGCGTTTTGACATTTTCTCCCATTAATCATTCACAATCATAGTCATCCCACGGAGTTCAGGTATGTTGAAACAAAGATGAAGTCGGTCACCTGCGGTACACCAAAAATCATGAAGCCACAAATCGTTTACATAATTTGCCTGTCGCGTTCCGGCTCGACTTTGTTGGGAAATATTATCGGTTCTCATCATGAGGCAATGCATTTGGGAGAGATGGTTGCTCCTTTGGATAAGCAATTTCCGGTGAAGTGCCGAGTCTGCCTTGATGATCCTTGTCCGGTGTGGGGAAGGGTAATTACCGAGCGGGATCTAATAACGACGTACCGAGAGTTTAGACGATGCTCCACAAAAATTATGGGATTTTTCGCGTTACGACGAAAACGCCAAGGCGGAAAACCTTATCATCTTGTGGGCCGGGCTTTTCCGGACATAAACGTTTTGGTTGACAGTTCGAAGAATTTGGATTGGTGTAAGTTTCATTATTCAAACAAGAAATTTGATTTTAAGTATATATTTCTCGTTCGCGATCTTCGCGGTGTATTTGCCTCGTCCAAACGGAGCTTTGGGACCTCGCTGAATACCTTTGCGACTTCTGCGTCTGCTCAAATTGACAAATTTCGTCAATTTTACGATGACATAGATTCTGCAAGCAAACTCAGCCTATCTTACGAACAATTGGTCGGTGAAACGGAACTGTGCATCAAGCAGATGGTTGCATTTCTCAGTCTGTCCTTTGACGAATCTATGCTTGACCCGAATTCCTCAGTTCATCATTTAATTGGCGGCAACCCTTCGTATATTATGCAATTTACTCAGAGCAAAGTGCACGTGGAGATGTTGGAACAATTATTAAAGGTCCAACTTGATAAGTCGGATGAAAATTACTATCTAAAATCATCGAGTGTTGAAATGGATCGGCGATGGCAAACAGAACTGAATGACGAGGAAAAAATGGCGCTCAAAGCACTCAATCCAGTTTTGTCGAAAGCGGTTGGATTACAATGAAAAGAAGACTTTTATTTTTGGGCATTGACAATCACCTGAATCCGTGACGTTAGGTATAAAATCAGCTGCCTAAAAGGTATTTTACTTTTTAGCGACCGTTCTGCTATCGCAGAATGGCTTTCTTTTAATGCATTTGCTTCGTTATCAAACTATTGCAGTAGTTACTACAGCTAAAAATTTGATGCCTTGCATCTACACAAAAAGAAAACCATCACGGATTCAGGAATCATTGAATTCTTTGAAAAATAATACATCGACAAAGCTGGAAGAAGTCGCTACTCTTTTCGATTATAGCGAAATAGTAGCTTATGCCTCCAACGAGCTTCAGGTGGATCATTACTCTCCCCTGTTCAATCGTTTCATTGGCTTTTAGGGAGTCGACATCAATAAACCACTTTGACGAAAGATTCTGGTTACATACATCGAAAAATTTTGGGCTATGCACAAAGCCGGCGAAGAAAACTATTTTATCAAATCTGGATATAGGACCAACCTAAACGCCAGCTCGTTCGACCACAATGAGTCCAATAGCTATTGGACTGAAGAGCGGCTGAAAGCATCAACTGATTTCCAGTTTTACGTTTATCGTTTCGCCAAGTTAGTGTTCAATAGGCGGAGATATAAGACAATTCTCGATGTAGGGTGTGGTCCGGCCACTAAAATTAAGCGTTTCTTCGCTTCCGATCTGGCTGAAACGACACTTATGGATCAACCCTCGTCACAGGATCTGATCAGAAAGTGTGTGCCGGAAGCAAAATTTATCGGAATTAACCTTGAGACCTGTCGGGATGCATTAGTTCCCACCCATGATCTCGTTATTTGTTCGGATGTGATTGAACATCTTCGCGATCCGAATCGATGTCTCGACCTGATTAGATCAACTCTGCACCGGCACGGGACAGCGATCATCTCAACACCGGAACGAAATTATCGTCGAGGTACGGCTTGCATGAAAAGCGAAAATTCGGATCATGTCCGGGAATGGAATGCGACGGAATTCCGAAAGTATTTGGAAAGCCAGGGACTGGAAATTGAACAGATCTTGTTTTTACCCCAACAACGAATCCATTGTTGGGAATACAGCTTAAGTCGACTCCTACAAGGAATATGGCGTATTAAACGTTGGAGTTCGTGTCAAGTGGCAGTCTGCAGGCCTGGCCGGCCGGGTAATCTTTTATCCTGAACTTTTTTATTTTCTGACCATGATATGCCTATTAATTTCATAAACCCTGACACGGACAATTGCCTCGTAAGGGAGAAACTCTCTCTAGTAGATACAGTTATCGGTGAATGTGTCGCGGCCATCGTTGGAGGAATACCGCGATTCGTCAGCAACGACGGCAATTACGCTGAAAGCTTTGGAATTCAGTGGAACAGATGGGAGAGCATCCGGAGCGGTCTCAGAGGGTCAACTCTCGGATTGGCCGATACAATTCGAAAGCGGACCAGGTTTGATGATTTTGACACGATTGGCAAGTCATTGCTGGAATGCGGGATGGGAGGTGGTGACGATACAGAAGTGCTGCTGGAATATGGCTTTTCCGAAGTCCATTCATTCGATATTAGTACTTCTGTAAACCGTGCTTCAAAGTTCCTAAATGATCCGCGATTGACTATTTCTCAGGCATCAATTTTTGAAATACCATATCCGGATAATGCATTTGATTTTGTGTACTGTCACCGTGTATTGCAACATACACCGAATCCAGAAAAAGCCTTGCGCTGTATCTGTAATAAGGTAAAACCGGGAGGAGTTCTATTTGCCCACGCTTACAAGCGATCATGGCGCCATATGGCAGAGTGGCGTTACAAGTTTAGGTGGCTTACCAAGCGATTGCCAAATACGTGGATTCTGAGATACGTAGATGTATGCGGACGGCTATTCCATAAAATAAATGCGACTCTCTACCCAATTTTCGGATTGGGATTCCTTGCATACAATTTCATTCCCTTCTACCACAAGACTGGTATGGACGATTGTCAACAGACCCTTGAATTAGAGAAGTTAATTACCTTCGACGCGTTGACCCCTAAATATGATCAGCCAATGAGGAATTCTGTTTTTCGATCAATAATCGAGGAAGAGGGATTTGAAATCTATAACTACCATGATCCCCTTGTTTCGCCGCTCTGGTGCACGGCTATTAAACGTAACATCGAGATTGACAAGACCTATTCTATAGGTAAAGAAAATGGAAAAAAGAAAGAATAGCAGACTTAAAGCTTTAGCCTGAATAATTCATCCGGCTTCTACTGCGAACGCTTATCTTACTTCATCTAAACAAGTTATGAAGAACTCGAAATCTCGCAATAGTTCACTATTACCTGAATCCGTGAAGGTTTTCTTTGAATGTAGTTGCGAGGCAGTAAGTATTTAGCTGTAGTGACTACTGCAACTGCTTACTAACGAAGCAAATGCATTTAAAGAAAGCCTCCGCGAAGTGGCGACATATTGCTAATTTGT
>JAJFLO010000504.1 GCA_021772675.1 Verrucomicrobiota bacterium
TATTATTTACGTTTAACTTCAAGCATCGGTCGTTTGTAGTGAGCCAAGTAATTGGCGTTTTTTGAGCAGTGCAAAAGAACAGCGATGACTCGCTTAACTACAAGCATGATTGTCCTATAATTTTATAGTTCCTTATATTTATAACTTCCCAATTTGAAAGGGAGGCCAGGAGTTAACTACAAACGCACTTTTTCCAAGGTAACGGGTTTCACTGATTTTTACCTTGATTTTTTTAGATTTTCCGCCGGGATATTGTTTCAAAGTTCTAGGAAAAGAGTCTGAGAGAGAATTCGCCGCGGCGAATTTCTCTCAGCATGAGCAGCGCGATTATAAACTTTGTTTTTTAACAATTAACACGGGGCAGGGGGCTTTTTGCGCGACTCGCTCCGCCACACTTCCCAATACCACATGCGTTATTCCGGTACGTCCATGGCTGCCTAAAACAATTAAATCGACATTGTCTTTCTTCGCTGCATTTACTATTTCGGTTTCTGGATGGCCTTCTCTTATTACAAATTTGAACGGGAATTCTTTGGAAACAGATTTAGTTAATTCATGAAGTTTATTCTTTGCCAATTTTGTGAATTTATCTTCAATTTCATTCGGAGTGAGAGATAGGATTAAGAAATGGTCGTGATAGTAAAGATGTTCGATTACATGAATTAAAATGATCTGTGTATCCTGACCTTTTACTAAATCAATTGTATATTTAAACGCATAATTTGAAATGTTAGAAAAATCAATCGGGCATATTATTTTATCAAATTTCATAGATATTTCTCCATATTCTATTAAGTATACCGACAACCATCAGGTTTTCGACAGGTTTCTGTAAAATTGTTGCCTGAAATGAATAACGAATGTCGAAAAAACTACTGCTTACAGTATAACAGTTTATTTACAAAGAGTTGTCCATCAATTTTGTTCTGGTATAAAGAAGTCGATACGTAATAACACATGTGAATCGTTTGATAATATCATAACCAAAGTCATGATTTTCTTCACACATGTTTCGAATTTCTTTGCCATCAAAAGAAATGACATGAGTATCCTCTAAAGCGATGGCATCAAACTGCCAGACATGAGGAGGTACTAACCACGATGTGCCAAGAATTTCACCGGGACCTAATATTTGAACCACTATCGGGTCATTTCCGCTTTCATTGGATTCAATGGCGACTTTACCATGAACAATAAGATAAAATGTATTTGCTTCTTGATCCTTTGTCAGTAAAAAATGCCCTTTCTTGAATGTCGGATTAGACGCATGCTTTACGAGCAATTCAAGATATTCTGAATTGATATCATTAAAAAATACCTGATCACTAATCACATCCTTTATTTTCTGTTCATTCATTGATTAAATCCCTTTATGTTAATACGTTTAGCAGCTGTGTTTGCGTTTCCTTGAGCCTCTGAGAAGCAACGAGTGAAAATCGTCGAGCCATTTGATAACCAAATTCTTTGTTGGACTCACAAAATTCTCGCAGTCGTACACCATCAAAAGAAAGAAGTGTTGAACCAGTAAGAGCTTCTGAAGTAAATATCCATTCATAAGGAGACAGCAACCAGGACCAGCCAACAATGTCTTTGGGGGTGACCGCCTTTATCGTTACATAACCCATTTCACTTGCGTCCATTTGAATAGCGATTGAACCAATTAAGAGAATGTAAAAATGTTTTGCCTTTTCGCCTTGATGGAATAGGTTTTGATGTTTTTCAATATGAATTATATACGCGGAATTCGCTAAAAATTCTATGAATTGTGGACTTAGATCTTTGAATAATTCATATCGAGATACGATTTCATATTTTGACCAACTATTTTCCATATACTATCCCTTGAATATTTAGGTAGATTTTTATTTGATGTTTATATACTGAAAGCAGTAGATTTTTCGACATTCGTTATTCATTTCAGGCAACAATTTTACAGAAACCTGTCGAAATCCTGATGGCTGTCGGTATAGATTAATCTTTCAGGCAAATACTTTCATTTACATTGCATTCAGCGTTAATGAAGCCAAAATGATGGAATATATTATAAAAATTTTGTATTTAGGAAGATACATATATCTTGCAGGTGAGGCTATTCACTAATGTATCCGAATTCGGATGACTCGAAATTCACGATGAATATATCTGAAGTGATGACTATGATTGAAATATCGTCATATATAATTCTCGTTGGATCATGCCGTATTAAAAGTTGATTTATTTTTAAATTGAAATTTGGAAAGAAAATGAAACGAATTGCACTATATGGGGGATCTTTTGATCCTCCGCATTTTGGACATGTTTTAACGATTACAGCCATTCTCAATGCGGAGCGGGTTGATGAGATTTGGCTGGTCCCAACAGGAGTAAGACATGACAAGAATCAACATAGCTCGGTTGAGGATCGACAATCCATGGTTAGAATTATGTTAGCGACTGTTTTCGGTCCTAATCATTCTATAAAGCTGGTTACAACACAACTTGACAATCGTCAAGAGGAATCGACTACATATAAATTGTTACAGGATATGAAGTTAAAGTATCCTTGCAATGAATTCTTTTTTGTAATTGGTGCCGATTTAGCAAATGACATTCCTAATTGGGTTGATAGTAATAAGCTAATTAAATCGGAGAAGTTTTTAATGATTCCCCGATTGGGAGTAGATCATAAAGACAGGTTGCCTGATTATATTGAGACTATTCCAGGAAATAGTATTGTTTCAACGAATATTTCGAGTTCGCTCGCTAGAGATTTGATAAAACAGGGAAGAAACCTGCAAGGTATAATTCCTTCTTCGGTAGGTCACTATATCGCGAAAAATGGTCTGTATCATACTCGACACGATGGTGAAATACTTACTATAGACTATGAAGGGAAATTTATTCGCTTAGTTAATGACAATAATTGGGAATATGTCGAGCGAACGAATTGTACCGGGGTTGTAGTAATTGTTGCGATGACTCGGCAAAACGAACTGATTTTTACCGAACAATACCGACCCCCGGTAAAAAAACACGTCATTGAATTTCCTGCTGGACTAGTCAATGATCTGGGTGAGTTGAAACTTGAATCAAATGAAACTGCAGCAATGCGAGAATTGTTAGAGGAGACGGGTTTCCAGGCAGATGAAATGACGACATTAACGGTCGGACCGACTTCGGCTGGTTTAACCAATGAATTGATTACCATTCTGCTTGCCACAAACTGTGATAAAATTGCTGAAGGTGGAGGTGACGATACGGAATCGATAGTCGTACACCTCGTGCCAATAGCTAATGCAGAACAATGGTTAAAGGGCACCGAAAAACGTGGCTGTCTGGTTGATCCTAAAGTCTATGCAGGCCTGTATTTTGCACAGAAATATAATAATTGAAGTAGGAAAACTAACAGAAATGAAAAATAATATATCAATTTATTTAGATCTTGATGGTGTTTTGGCTGACTTTTATAAGCATGCAGAGGACACAGGAAAACATTTAGTCAATAGCAAACGGGATTGGGCCACTATGGACCGCAATTGGTGGGCATCGATCCCGGTTATTGACGGTGCTTATGAATTCTATCAAGAGGTCATGAGGCTTGGAACTGTTAAATTCTTAACGGCTATAATTATGAATCCTGGATGTCATAGTGGCAAAGCAGATTGGATTATCCGCTTTACAGGTCGAGAAGAATCGATAATTGAAGATTTGATTCTCTGCCCAAGACCTTTAAAGAAACTACTGGCCAAACCTCAAGCGATCCTAATCGATGATAATCTTGACAATATAAATGCCTGGCAGGATGCAGGGGGCTGTGGAATCCATCATCAGGATGATTTCGCAGCTAGTCTAAGTACATTGAAATATTCGGTCGCTGATCTTTCTATTTTAAACAATCCACTATGAATCTTGCACAAAAATATTTGGGGTCCTTAACAGGACTGGCTGTTGGCGATGCATTGGGAACCTTTTTAGAATTTCGTGGACTCTGAACCTTTCAACCTTTGACTGATATGATTGGAGGGGGGCCATTTAATCTGGAACCCGGTGAATGAACCGATGTTATGTCAATGGCTCTGTGTTTGGGACAAAGCCTGATAGACAAGTCGCAATTTGATCCTGTCGATCAAATGAATGCTTTTGGTCGGTGGGGAAGAGATGGATATATGAGCAGTAACGGTATTTGTTTCGACATGGGTGGAACTGTAGGAGATGCTTTATGCAGATACTCATTTAAAGGTGCGCCATTTTCAGGATCTACTAATCCAAAAAGTGAAGGGAACGGATCCATTATGCGTTTAGCTCCAATCTCTTTGTTTTATTGCAAAGGTATTGGGTTAGCTATTAATAAAACTATGCAGAGCTAAGTTCGATGACAACTCATAGTGCGCAAACTTGTAGAGACGCCTGTCGATATATGACAGAAATAATGATTCGAGCATATATGGCTATGACAAACATCCGGTACTAAAATCTGAAATTGCAAAGGAAAATGCGTGTTCCGAGGTAGCGATAATAATTGAACGGAAACTTTACGAACATAGTCAAGTGAATATCAACGATTTTGAGTTTCCAATAAAATCATCCAATGAATTTACTGGTGTTATCAAAATGTTTAAGAACCTCTAATATTATAAAAAAGGTAAAACTATGAATTTATATTCCACTAAATTTCCGAATAGCTCTGAAGATCAGAGAAGAGATGTCTTAATAGATTGTGCCAGAAGCTATATTTTTAACAAGTTAACCATCGCAGATGAAGATGATGAAGGAGGCCTGGATCACCCTCTGGAACATAAACATAAAGTGTTGCAGCCTTTCATACAGTCGTTGTTAGATGAGGAATTGATAGGCATTGAACCCTATGAAGAGGATGGCGAATCTGGAGAAGAATACGTTCCAGCTAAAAAAGGCAAAAAATTCTTAAAAAAACGTATCAAAACCGCCAAAGAATATCAAGAGATGGAGCTGCCCGCGGATGATATTGAAAATGTTAGGAAAGCATTTTTTTTTGCAGTTGAATCGTGTGAACTAGACGAAATAGATGAACGTTTCTCACCATGGTACCAACAAATTTCATCCTTTCAATTTTTGGAAAATTTGGTTCCGGAATCAGCTCCAGAAGAAAACAAGCAGGGTTTCATTCCTGAATTTGACGGTTCAGAACACGATACGTATGATGATCCCACTCAGAATGTCGAACAAGTCATTGATAAATATATCCCTCCTGATAAAACATACCGGTATACAAAACCTGCCATTATCCACGCTATTATTGCTGCCATTTTAATCTTAATATATTTAATATCCAACTGGATCTGGGGACTGTATAGCGGATTATTTTTTAGCTGCTTATCAATTTTTTACTATTTGAAATTATTCTCATTTAAAGATGGTAACATAACTCTTTCTACTATTTTGGGATCGGAATCTATTTCATATGAGGATATTGCAGAAACAAGCTTAGTAGAAAATGAAGATTACGATTATGACGGTTCTTATCAGAATGATAAAACCATAGAAATAATAGGAGAAAACGGTGACACAATTACCGTAACCAATTGGATTGATGATTTTAGTGGTCTTGTGCACCGTGTACACAAATCAATGCGTTAGTGCAACAAATCGAAAGGAAAGCAAAACCTTTCACTTACGTTTGATCGTAGGCTAAGACTAATCGCATTGAGTCTGGCGTCAAAATTTTGGAGTGAACTCGAAATGAAAGTTTACACATACTCAAAAGCGCGACGTTGTCTATCGGAGGTATTGGATCTAGCCCACAAGGAAGAGGTTGTTATCAAGAGGCGTGGTGGGGATCAATTTTCGGTTGTGTGCAAGACGGCCAAATCTTCACAGTAGGATGTTCCCGAAATCAAGACAGGTGCCACTGCATCAGATATTCTCGCTGCTGTCCGGGCCTCAAGAGTACAGAGAAGCAAAGATAGTTGATCGAACTATAGATCGGCTGTCACTACTTTATCACGGGTAGATGAGCATGAACATCTAAGTTACAAAGAAAATTGAGTTACCCAAATAATCATCAGATTTTATTAATTTGGGTAATACATTCGGTTAATTTTTGTGGATATAACATGCATGGGCCGACCATCAGTGTACCTCAGAGTACGTTAATTTCCCCTATTAAGCCTATTCGTTTGGATTAAAATTACGTTAAAATGTCAAAGAAATCGAATTTTATTGATAGTGTAAGAGCATCTCGAGGTGGACATGAGTTCCATGAGGCTTGGGCAAGGTTCAATGATGCGATTCATTGGATCGGTCGGCCTCGCTTAAGAATTCGCAAAGACCTGAACCCATTTCGTCGTCCAGAGGCTCTCTTAAGAGTTGTCTGAAGAGCCGGATGCTGGGAAATCCGCTTGTCCTGTTCTGAGAGGGGTTGGGGCTCAACTGACGTTGCGTATGTCGGGAGACCCCTTCTTACTCGACACCCTATTTTGCTTGCAGTCTAAGTTGAGTGGTACCGATTCTTTGCCAGCACGATATTTAATCTGCAATCCTTTTAGAAAAAGACGGAGGATCTGATCTTTACAGTTACGGTAGTGTTTATGACCTGGTCGACGGAAAAACGCACTTAATTCGTGTTTACTTGTACTTATATTAGCAAGATTAAGAATCTCTAATATGTCTTCAGCTTTCAGATTTAATGCGATTCTTAATTTTCTAAAAATGATATTATTATTTAATATCTCTTCCGGCTCAGGTTGGCCCCCTTCTTTTTTGCCTCGTTTATCAATAATCAAACCATTCAAAAAAGTTGCCAATTGATTGTCATTGCATTTCTGCAATGCCGGATCATCATCTTTCTTTAAAAAACAACTTATTTGATCCAACGTCACTCGGTAATCAGCTAAGCCAAAAACAGCAACCATTTTCGAATCATTAAAATTAAAGATATAGCGGATACGACGCAAGACATCGTTATTAGTCATGAGTTTATTCCAACCTAAACTGCCGAAATGTCGGGCCTGAAATTATTTTCACAGGCCCGACACTTTAAGCTTATTCTACATTTGCACCGACAACAGCAGCCATCTGCATCATGTTGATTGTCTGGCCTTCTTTTAGATTTGTAAGATCTGTCACTTTGCCAGATTTGCTTTTGGATTTTGTGTTTTTAAATATTGGCAGCAATTTAGCATCAGCCACAATGAATTTACCTGCATTTTCAGGCTTTCCATTTTCAGACTTTGTCTGAAGTTTATTTGCTTTAATATAGTCCCATAGTTTTTTGGTGATCTCTGTTCTTGGAAGTTCTGTTGCTCCAAGAAATGTTGCTAGGTCACTTTTCAGTTTTACCGGTTTATTCAATCCTTTTGCTTCTGCCATCATTGATTCCTTTTATGTTTAAATTTATTAATTATATTTCTAGGAGCAGATTTTCTGACCACGTTATTCTATGCTAAATATTTAATAATGAAATCCCTATTTATTAATTATTGTACTTTTCATATTCTCGTCAGTGAAAAGTTTTAGTCATCACATTTATTTTTTTTCAACAGTCGTGGTCTGGTTGTTTTTGATTAACTCCATATTAATTAAAGTCATTTCATCAACGATTTCAAGCAGTCGTTTATAATTGGCAGAATACTTTTTGGCCACCAACTCCCTTTTTCTACCAAGATAAATGATTTTCGTTTTCTTGTCCTTATTCAATGAGAAATAGGGTTGTTTATTTTTAGTTCCAATAACAACAACACTTCCT
>JAJFLO010000505.1 GCA_021772675.1 Verrucomicrobiota bacterium
TCAAGACTCCCCTCAGCTAGGAGAAAATGAACTACCCCGCCGCAAGCGATCGGGGTATCGGGAAAAAACCTTTAAATAGGAACGCTGCGAGCAGCGGGGTATTAAACCCAAGGCTACGCAATAAATATGGTGAAAAAAAAAGTGGATTGATGCCCCATAATGACAATAATGAAAAAGATGCAATCTCAGCAATAATACCAAGTTAAAAATGAAATATAGGTTTCCTTATAAATTGAAGCAATCTAATTGTTTAATTTGGCGAATGCGAGTGTGGCGTTCCGAAAATAACTTGAACTTGATGAGATGTATTTTGGCTCTTCGGTGCATTGGAATGAATATAGCTTAGAAGATTTTCGCTGTTTTCTGAGCGCCAAAATACATTTGTCCTGTATGGGTTGGACTTCCTTCACCGCTGGATGCTGGTAGCCAAAAGGTCCCTACCTCTGGTATGAACACTTTTTTCGCTGCCTATCCCAGAAGCGAAATAAATACTATCAAATTTTGAATTATTCAGGCTAGTTAAACATAAAATAACACGTCAAAAAAACTTAAAATCACTGATCTTCCTTTTTTATATACCGACAGCCATCAGGATTTCGACAGGTTTCTGTAAAATTGTTGCCTGAAATGAATAACGAATGTCGAAAAATCTACTGCTTGCAGTATATCATCAATTTTTTTTAGCATATTTCGAAAAAAATCTAATCCCTTAATTACAATGACATTTTCATCACGTTGGGCTTGGTTGCTAAAAAATTCAAGACCCCACATCTACATTAAAAACATGACAAATTCTGGTTAAGCAATCCCCCCCATTGCGGTTACAACATTAAATGTAATCAGTGATGCAACATAAGCAAGAATAGTCATATAGCCAAACTGAAATACAGCCCATTTAATACTGTTAGTTTCACGTTTTGTGACGGCTTGAGTCGGCAGGCATTGCATCGCTAAAACGTAAAATACCAGTAAGCTCATGCTGGTTGCCATAGTAAAAACCGGCTCTCCGCTGCTTCGTTTTGCCTTGCGTAATTTTTCGTATAATCCCGTAGGGTTATCTGCAGTAGACTGCTCACCAACTCCATAAACAATAGCCAGTGTTGATACAATGACCTCGCGAGCTGCAAACGAAGTAATAACTCCAATTCCTATTTGCCAATCAAATCCTAGTGGCGCAACTACAGGTTCAATCAATTTACCCATTCGCCCTGCAAATGAATGGGACAAAGCCTCTTGGCTAATCATAGAGTTTGCCTTACTAGCCAATTCTTGCGCTTGTTCAATATCTCCCTGTTGAACTAAAATTTGAGCCTGTGTTTTCAGTAATTGCGCTTCAGTCGATGGCACACTTCCTGGAAATGTTGATAATATCCATAAGATGATCGAAATTGCCAATATTATAGACCCTGCCTGCTGGATAAAAACTTTGGCTCGATCCCAAACATAAAAACACGCCTCCCTTACTCTGGGAATTCGGTAATCCGGCAGCTCAAGTACCAGAGGCTTACTTTCTCCGGGTAAAATGGTTTTCTTGAACAGGAATGCGATACCAATTGCTGAAATAATACCCAACAGATATGCACCTGTAAAAACAATCGCTGCTTTTGCTGGACTATTCGGAAACAACAATGCAGTAACCATGGCATAAACGGGAATCCGAGCTGAACAGGTCATTAATGGCGCAACAAGTATCGTGACCAACCTGTCACGAGGATCCCGAATAACACGCGTGGCCATTATTGCGGGAATAGCGCATGCATGGGCAGACAATAGGGGGACAAACGCTGTGCCGGGTAATCCAACTTTGCGCATGAGTCTATCCATGACAAATGCAGCTCTGGACAAGTAACCACTATCTTCTAACAGTGCGAGAAAGAAAAATAAAATACAAATTTGCGGGAGAAATACCAGCATACCACCGACGCCGCCGATAACGCCGTCAACAACCAGACTTTGAAGCTTTCCAGAAGGGATGAGATAAGTCACTTTTGAACCGATCCAGGCAAATAAAGCATCAATTAGATCCATGGGGATATTTGCTATACTGAAAATTAAATAAAATACGGAAAGCATTACAATCAAAAAGCTCAAAACACCAACTACAGGGTGAGTCAATACTCTATCAATCTTTTCAGTTTTTTGACCCCATGCGGTTTTTGTCCCCTCCACACATCGTTCAGCAATTTGTTCGGACCAAGAATATCGTGCTTGAAAAGGACATATATTACACGAATTGCAGGCAACCTTTGGTTGGTCGAAAACAAAGTCGGCGGATGACTCAGTGAGCGCAATATCTCCGATTTTGTCAACCAATGTATCAATCCCCTTACCTGTACGGGCATTGGTTATGACAACAGGGCATTTTAATTCATGCTCAAGTTTTTTTATATCAATATTCAATCCCTTTTTAGCAGCAATATCAACCATATTCAAAACAACAATCATCGGTACATCATACTCAAAAACCTGACTGATAAGAAATAAACTGCGTTCGATATTAGACGCATCTGCAACAATTATTGCTACGTCAGGTTTATCGACATCCTTCTCTTTGCCAAGAAAAATATCACAAGCAATTTTTTCTTCAGCTGTAACAGCCCTTAAACTATAAACTCCCGGTAAATCCAATACATCAACCATTGTGCCGATTAAAGGCAGACGGCCTGTCTTTTTTTCCACGGTAGTCCCGGGGAAATTTGCAATCTTTGCGTTCATGCCGGTCAGCTCATTAAAAAGGGATGATTTCCCGACATTAGGATTGCCAATCATCACTGCAGAGATTGATTTTACCGACGATGCAGCAGTGACATTCCTTTTTCTATTATTAATATTTACGTCATAACAGGGCATTTAATTCATTTCCTGATCGATTATTTCAAATGATGTGAATCGGATGAACATGGCTTCACCATAATCCGCTCTGCTAATCTGGCTGACACACCGACTCTCGTGCCATAGACTCGAATAATTAAGGGATCACCGCGCTGAACCAATTCAACAATACGATCACCGCAGACCCCCATTGCCATTAGTCGATCTGTTTCGTCATCGGGAGCTGTTATTCGACAAACTATCCCACATTGGAGTGGATTAAGTCTATTTAAGGATATTTCTTTGCTAGATTCCATAATACAGATTGATGTTAAAACGATTTTAGGGTGTTGCAAAATAATAACCTACTAATTTAGTAGGCTATATTTATTTACCAACATTTCAAGTACAATTATGTTAATTTTTATTCGAAAATATTGATGCATGTTATTCAGTTAAGGCCTGAATCAGGAATACACAGTCAGCATTATGTGGGCCAGAAAAAGTGAGATAATTTATTATTATAATCATTGATCGCTAAAACAAAGTGGAAATCTTGCTTGAAAGATCAATTTGGTCCATTGCCATCACTAACCTGAAGAATTCATAAACTTTCGTAGTGAGAGTCATTAGATTGTGTGAGATCAATGAGTTATGAATTTTATCTGCGTACAGGAATAGTGTTAAAAATCCGCCGCGGTTTATAACGCGCCGTGGTGGGTGGAAACTATTTCGAACCCGGATGTTTGTAACCCATTGATATCGCATGACATTATGGCTCGTAATAAAAAGTTTATGAATTATTCAGGCTAAGGAACGGAAATTAAATAACTCACTATCTTGGGAAATCGAATTTCGAACAAGGAATAATCAATGTCGAAGAATAACAGAAAATATGATCTCAAAGATCGGCTAATAGATTTTGCCATCCGAATTATGCACGTCAGTGAGTCTCCAGGGCTATTTCAAGAAAAACATTAAATGATTGATAATAAACGGATTAACGTCTATTTGTAACTGTCGAAATTTGGCATGCCACCTGATTTGCAACGCAAATCTTTGGAGTGCTGTGATCTGTCACAGCTTTTCATTGTCACGGAGTGACGGATGAGTTAACCTGCACTCACTGATCAGCAAACAGCGATAATGTTAATTGCATGTTAAACCAAAAATGCCTTTTCGCTCCGCGAATTTCTAAAGCTCAGTCAGGTCTGAGCACTCCAAAGACGCTCACAATCGAGCGTCATAACATATTGAAATACAAACAATTATATTTCTTTAAATCGCCTTGACGAGTCTCTGCCGAAGACAAAAGGGTTATCATATTGCCTGCTTGCATATTCGTAACGGCACATCGCCTGCTCCCAATTATGGAGAAGCCCAAAGCGCGGAATCTCGACCCGACTTCATCCACAAAATGAAAATATCGCTTAAGAAACTCCGAGAAACAAGTATTTGGTTGTTGATGATTGCCAGAGCCAATTTTGTTACCTCAATATCAGAACTGAAATCGCTGACCACCGAAAATAACGGGCATATTTCAGTTTTTGTCACACGTATAAATACGGCCAAACACAATGAGGAAAAAACTTAGAGATTTAATATTCGAGTTGCCGTTTCGCCACGCACCGTTGGTTCGGCTGTCTCGTCTACGACTCGGCTGTTCGATATTCGATATTCAATGCCTGTCAGTTTTTACGATTCGGCACAATGGATCGACAGCTGAGTTGATTTAAAAGTAACATTTTAGGAAAAAGTAAATTGCCAAATCTTCCGACGTAAATTAGGAAGTTATTTAATTGCCATTCTTAGCCCGGATTTCTCACAATACTTCTGTTACAAAAGCATATATCATCTAAATTCAAAGTCTAAGCTTTCTCGCCACAAGGTTGTGAGAAAACCGGGCTAAGAAGTCGTCCACAAATAAGCTGTAAATCTCGTATCTAATTATCACCTCATAGTTATATGAATTACTCAAAATAACTTGCTGTTCTTTTATATTCATTCAAGCGATTCAAAAAACTCTAAATCAATTCTGAGCACAAATAGGTTGAACCTATTTGTGGACGGCCTCCAACACGGAGAATCGTAATTAAGTTTTAATCAACAAAGATATAAATACGACCTTTAATTTATGAAAGATTTAAGCTACCCTATTAATATTTACTCATATGCGACAGGACGCAAACAACTGTGTCATTCATGTCCCAAAAATGAATGGTTATTCTATTCAATTACTAGAATGATGGTCAATCAATCAGGATTTCAATGAATGTAATTTCATTGCTATTAATGCCTTATGTATTTAATGTTAAAAGTGGCAGCTATCGTTCTCTTACATCGTAATTCTCGTCTGAGTGTGTCTTCAAAACGTAAGTGACAAATTTTATATCGACCATTGCTGGCTGGCTAATGTGTACGCAGCCAGCAATGACCGCGTTACTTCTACATCAGACCAAGAGGTCTCAGAGGCGCTCACATTTTAAATACACACTCTTCTCATCTAAATAAATTCATTATCAAGAGGCGGACAAGTGATAGATTCTGGCGCTTAGAGTTCTGTCATCAGGCGGCATTAGAAGAGAATAACACGTGAACGAGGAACTCCAATCAACCGATAAATAAAACCATTATAGTCCGTTTCATATGACTCTATACTTAAATTCCTATCCTTTGAGTGTGGTTTAT
>JAJFLO010000506.1 GCA_021772675.1 Verrucomicrobiota bacterium
ATAACTTTACCCGATGTAATTTCATGTAGTTCAAAAAGCGTGTACACTACAAAAAAACTCGTAGAAGAACGTAAACAGTTCAAAAATAAGTCCATTACAACTCAATAATAACTTATAATATTTTCGAAGATCCGATAAAAACTATGGTCTTAATAAACGGTTGGATTTAAAAGTAACACAGCTCCATTCAAAGTGGGACTAAATCATGGATTTAGCTGGCTGCAAACCGGTACTCTCAGGTCCCGCGACTGCGGCGGCCCGATTTACTGTCCGCTCATGCAGTCGATATTACAAAAGTCCATTAGCTATCTGTGACCATAGCCGCTTCAGCTCTACGTGAAAAACTGAATTCACCACTTCTGCGATCAACTCTTTATTACAAGAATTGCTGTAAGATATCGGTCTGATTATTCGTAGTATATAATTAGAAATTGCAAAAATAAAAGCGGTGCGTGAATTAAAGTTCTGATTGTGGGAAGTAATAATTGATGAACAAAATTGCCGCTGTTTAAAAAATTGACCTATATCCCGTAAATTGTAGGCAGTTTTTTTCAAGCCTGCCACATAAACCTGAAGTTCCAAATTTTCAACAACCAGGGTTCCAGCTAAATTTAGATTGCGTTTATACTGAAGTGAACGACCTCAAGGCAAGCCTACGAGGTATCAAAAAACAAATATTATATCGGATCGACACAAGCTGTAAGGGGCTTGAACCCTCAATCCGATTAAATTTAATGCATGATCGAAAATCTATCCTTTCCAGGTAAAAGATTGTATATATTTTCGTTTTATGCGTCATCCCCACAAAATAGCAACCGGGAATATCATTATAAATGCCCAATAAATAAAAGGAGGGAAGAAAATGAAAAAGATGCTCATGATACTTTCACTAATAGCAGGAGTAACAATCAAATCAACAAGTTATGCTCAGTTAGCAACTGCAACAATTGCGGTTAGCGCTCAAGTCGTTGATGCCATATCACTCACGGTTGATATGGCAACCTCTGATTTCGGCATCCTAACCCGTCCTGTCACCGGAAGTGATCGAACTGCCTCTTCGACGTTAAACCTTGCATGGGATGCACCCAGCGGCGGCGACTGGCACATCGAGATGTCCAGTGATAATGCGAGTAATCTCAACGGCCTTATTGATTCTGGCGGTATAACCTCATTACCATTAAAACTAAATCATGCCGGCATTGCGGCTCCAGGTGACATAGATGTTACAGCTGATTGGAATAATAACTGGCGTTGGATCTTTGATCCAGATGATAGTACACCTCTTTTCTTTACTGACTCAAACAGCAGCGCCGATAATGCAAATATAGATTTCACATTCGGAATTCAGGTAGATTCAACCTCGCTGCCAGTAACCTTTACCGGTACGGTAACCTTTGAATTAATTGCGGGACTTTAGTTTACTGACTAACCTGATTAATTCAGACGATTCGTCGCGAGAGCACTTAACTTGCTCATAATAAATTGAGTTAATCGGCTTATTTGAGCAGAGATCAGGGCTCGCAGCAGAATACTGATGAATTATTCAGGTTATACCGAAAGCCATCAGGTTTTCGACAGGTTTCTGTAAAATCACTGCCTAAATTGACAAACGAATGTCGAAAAACCTACTGCTTGCAGTATAGATGATATACGCTTTTGTAACAAAAGTATTGTGAGGGATCGGGGTGAAAGCATTTTGCCTTCAGGTATATCGTAACATTCACCGATGTCATGATTAAAACTTAGAAATACACCGCATCGGTTTTGCTTACACAGCAGAATTAAGTTTGCATTTGTCCTTTTTGTCCCTAGCCTGGATTATGCATAAAGTTTTGTGATGAGAGTTATTAGATTGCGTGAAATCAATGAGTTATGAATATTATTCGCGTGCAGGCTTCCAGCTCGTAGAGAATAGTGTTAAAAATCCGCCGTGGTTTATAACGCGCCGTAGTGGGTGGAAACTATTTCGAACCCGTAGAACTTTATAACTCGTTGATATTATGTGATATAATGACTCGTAGTAGAAAGTTTATGAATAATCCAGGCTAATACCCGAACAGTAGAATTATGGAATCTAATGCTTAAAAATTGTTCACCCATAATTATTGCTGACGACACCGAATTCAGTGAACGGTTACCTATTTTAGGAATTTGGAAAAAATTAATTGTCCCAAATTGTCCATAGATTCGTGTTAGATTTGGCTGTAACGATTGAGTAAAACCACAGGAATAGTATGCCTATTTCGAGGATTTTACGATTGAGGCGCAGTCAAATGTAGCATGAAGATAAGCGCCAAAATGGGATGATTTATTTTTTCCAAGTTCCTTATTAAATGAAAAGAAAGTAAATCTTTGAAAATTAAATCCATAATAATTATTTCATATTTCCTCTTAATTTCCAGTGCATTGTCCTTAGTCATTAATCCATTACGTGTGCGGGTATCAGACTACCCCGGAAAAATAATTAAGGGAACAATTTCACTTACCAATGAGAAAAGAGATGCCATTCGATTTTCAATTGGTTTTACAGATTTATCACTTCACAATGATAACTTTCCCGACTGGTTACAGATCGACAAAAGTGAATTTTCACTGCGACCGAATGAACATGGATCATTAAATTATACGGTAACAATCCCAGAAGATGCATCAGGATTGTTACTTGCAAAACTTAGTTTCAGCAAATTAAAGAATAATCAACCTGGCATGATTCAAATTCAAACAAAACTATCGATATATGTTGCGGTCATTGTCAAGGGAACGGAGGTATACGACGCAGAGATTCAGACGGTTTCTATAACACCACGAGATCTAACTTTATTGGAAGTATCAGTGCTCAATACAGGCAATGTTTATGTTAAACCTATCGGAACATGTAAAATAATTGATCAAATATCAAAAGAAACGATATCCGAAATTGCTGTTAACGCGGAGGCAATTGCAATTCTCCCCGGGAAAATGACCAAAATTACTGGTCGATTATCCACAGCATTAAAACACGGTAAATACGATGCCGTAATTAGATTGCCATTTCCAGATGACGATCATCCCATATCCAGATTGCTGGAACTTATAATACCTGAAACAAATGATGTAAATGACTAATGTCGAATATAATCCGAAAAATAATCATACTAACAATCATAGCCGTTAATGTTAGCTTTGCCTATGCTGATTACCTTGCCAATGCCTCAATTTTCTTAACTGCTACGGTCATTCCTGCCCCCTCATTCACATTAAGAAGTAATTGGAATTTGATATCTATAGCAGCGTCGCCAGCAAATGATTCGATTCAGTCAATATTTCAAGGTATACATATCTCGCCTAATATTTGGATTTGGGACAATAATCAATTCAGACGAGCCGATACTATTGAACCGCTGCGGGGACACTGGGTTTTTTATCACGGGTCAAATACTACCCAGGTCTTCCTCAAAAATATTATACCTGAAAGTTCCCCGGCAACCTACGATATAGCATTGCAAAGTGGGTGGAATCTAATTTCTATTAACCGTGTTCCAGAGAATAATTCTGTAAGATCAATTTTTGCAAATGTAAATATCTCTCCAGTTGCGTGGACGTGGGTTGATAACCAGTTTATCACTGCTGATAAACTGGAGTCTTTTCGCGGCTACTGGGTTTACCTGCATGGCCCTAACGAATCCATACATATTAATGCTGATTCTGAATGAGACTATTAAAGATTCTTTATGCTGATTTTGGGAATGCTTCACTAAAAGAAAAACAATGCAGTTTATAGTTTTAAATCGCAGATTAAATGATCACTATTTGAATAGTTGCGGATAAACTTAAAAACTCTACCACGGAGGCACAGAGAAAAAATAAAAAACAGAGGTTTTTTATTCTGCAAAAACAGCAAACTAAAAAACGAACTATTACATATCTCTGATCTCATTTTTTTGTTTTTCTCCGTGTCTCCGTGGTAGATATTTTTGTTTCGTTCAATTTGTGATTTCCTTGGTACTGCGTGATGAGTTCTGCATAACAATCTAGAACAATAGGATATTGTTAAAAGTGTCACCTACTTTTTGCTGCAATTATTGGTGAATGAAATATTTTGGAGGGTCGCTGTCTTCGGCGACCGGGCATACGGCAGACAAATGGTCGCTGAGGACAGCGACCCTCCAAAAGCATGCCTTCCAACTAGGGGCTGTACGAAATCTTAATAATCTTTTCTGAAATTTATTGCTCAAAAAACATTCACCCATAATTGCGGTACTTTTTGAAACTTCCCGATTTATTGAGTACGTCCAATTAAATAATGCCTGTCCAGAAATGGCTTATTTGCTTAGCTTGGAGGCTTTACAAGTAACTCGGGCATTCCTGCCTGAGCAATAAACTGGGTTAGCAGACAGGAATGTCCGCTTTACTTTTTGCCATTTCTGAACAGACACTAAATATAAACGTATTTTTACGATAAGAAAAAGTGCCGGAGTGTCGTAAAGATGAAATATTTCAAAATGAAGCTTATTGAAACGTTATTTCTATTATACTATTATTGAAATCGAATTAAATGAATAATTGAGTTATACTGACAGCCACCAGGATTTCGACAGGTTTCTGTAAAATTGTTGCCTGAAATGAATAACGAATGTCGAAAAACCTACTGCTTGCAGTATATTTTGAGAGAAAATTTATAGGAACTTTTAAAACAGTTTTTAATCAACGTCCCCGCCGCAATCTGCCAAAGGTCACACAGAACAGCGGGGTATGACACTCCATGAAAAACTATAGGACTCATTCATACTGGACAGCAGAACGGGGAATTAGCCTGATTAACAAAATGAAACTCCTCGGGGCAAGCCCACGAGGTATCTTCTCAATACTTATCTAATAAGATTGCTTCAACGCAAGCGTTGGGGAATTAAACCCACTGGTGAGATTAAAAAAGAATGCAGCGAATAAATGCCTAAGTACACTGACATAAATGTCTATGCCCCTTGCCCGTGTGGAAGCGGAAAAAAATATAAATTTTGTTGTTTAACAAAAGATCGAGAGATTAAAAGACAAAAAAAATATCAACCGTTTACATCGTTGGAAAACAAACTTAAGTTACTCCCGGACGATGTCTTGGTTATGGATCTCAACCTTGCGGAAAACCTGAATCTCGCCAGTGAGAAACTACTAGCCAAAGGAAAAATAAACGAGGCACTGGTCAAACTGGAGGAGGCAAAGCTCAAGGCACCGCTATTGCCGACAACACATAATAATATAGCCAATTGTAAATACCTTTTGGGTAATTTAGAAGAGGCCATTTCGATCGCAGAATTTGTAATTGAAAATCTGGATCATGATAACGTTTATACCCTTGGAAATCTTGTACATTTTTATTTAATTGCTGGCAAAGAGTCACTGGCAAACAGTCATGCAGACAAACTTCTCTCGTTGGAGCTAAGAGATATATCGTGGCTCTATAAAAAATGTGAAGCATTTGCCAGGCTGAAACGGCATGAGGATGTGATAACCAGTATCGAAAATTACACTGAACCCCTTGATTACATACCCTGCCATTTCCTAGCCGGTGTGGCCTATGCCAATGCCAATAAATTTGATAAAGCAATCACTCATCTTGAAAAATTAAAAAAACATCATCACCAATATCCTATGGCTCATGGATGCCTGAAGAAAATAAAAAAGGGAACCGGACCTGCCACACTGCATGGTGACTGGCCATATTTTGGAACGCATGAACTGATTTCACAGAGATTATCAGAAAAAATGAGGGAATCGTTCGAAAGCCTTAACGAAAATCCAAAATCAGTTAATAACTTTGGGAAAAAACATCCAATTATGAGTGAAATGGCTCTTATAATATTCAACGAATCGGAAGGCCGTTCTTCAGAGGCGGTTGACATGCTGGGTAAAGTGAATATACCAAAATCAAACGATATGCTAATCAAAATTACTGAAGGCAAGTTTGGCAGCGACGAATGCCGTTTTTCAGCATGCAGAAATCTGATTCGAAACGGAGTCTGGAAAAAGGAAACACCCAGAAAAATTTGGGCCAATGAACAATGGCGGGAGGTTATACTGAAAGACTATGAAATAACACGTGAAGCCGGTATTGAGATCGAAGATAAGAACTATGATATCTATGCGCAGGGCGTTGAAGCTCTTAAAAATAAACGCTGGAAAACTGCTGAAAAGACGAATCGTAAACTAATTGTAAAACAACCGGAATTTGCAGCCGGCTATAACAATCTTGCTGTTGCATTGTTAAATCAAGGACGCAGTAAAGAGGCTAGCGATTATTTAAAAAAGGCAATTGAAGTTGATCCATCTTATTTATTTGCACCGTCGACGTTAGTACAAATTTATATCACGGAAGATCGAATTGATGATGCCGAGGAATTGTTAAAAACTATTGTTATTCCGGAACAGGTGCATCCCGATGCCATGGTATGTTATCTATCAACACAGGTACAATTATACTTGTATAAAAAAGATTTTGATATGGCAGTGAAGATATTAGACCAAGCGCTAATGATTGCACCTGATAATCCTGAGTTAAAACAAATGAGTAATAAATTTTTTTTACTTCAAAGAATGAAAAAAATTTTATAGGATACCTGAATTCCAAAATCAATGTAATGTTCTGAAGCATAAATAACGGATGTAAATTTCTACGTTCCTAACCTGAATAATTCACCAGTATTCTGCTATGAACTCCAATCTCTGCTCAAATAATACGTTTAGTTCGATTTCATATTTTAGTGAATGTAAATTCACTTTCACCGAGAATCCTTCACTAATCGCCTTATTATGAGCGAGTTAAGTGCTCTCGCGACGAATCGCGTGAATTAATCAGGCTAATGGTAAATTTCATTCAGATTCTTCTTTTAGTTTAAGATATTGGTCTGTGTTAGAATCCAAAAACTTCGATTTATCCAGTTCAATATTTTGCATATCTTTTTTATTGAAAAAATAATTGTCAAATTTGGATTCAAGAAACGATTTGCGGCCAGACTCTTCACTTAGTGATCGACAACCTGCCAACACAACAATTGATAAAATGAATATAAATCTATAAATCATAGTCATTGTTTTCCCTATTTTAGAATTTTGAGCCACTTGCAAAAGTATCTTTGACCGCACATCATTCTATCTTGGATGCACAGGTGATTTTGAGGTGTTGCGTTCGATGCATACGCATCGTACCCACTCCTCAAAAGTGACTGTGAGCCAAAAGATATTGATGCCCAATGGGTTGCGACGGATAATCGACACCTTTGTCAAGTAAGAAGTTAGTCCAGACCTTTAGGTATGAACGTAACAGCTTACTTGACAAAGGTGTCGATCCTGCGTTCGCAATGCGGTCTAAATAGACTTTTGCAAGTGGCTCTTTTATATAATCTTTCATGAAGGAAATTTCAATGAAACATTCATCCACAGTTACAAGCCCTTTTTTTCTGGTACATGATCGTCTTTGGCCTATTATTTTATAAACTGGAACAGTTTGGATACCAAGGTAAAGACTGAAGTTCTCCTTCCATAGTAATTAGAAGGACCTACTGCAAAATGTTTGGTAAAGACGTCTATAAACTCTTTCTGTACGCAAAGAATAGATATAAGGCAGGAGTAACGTGTCCGCCGCGGCGGATAAAATTTTTTTTACGCAGGCAAGAGCCGAACGGAGTGAGACCCCAATTCGCTAAGTGAATTAGCAGGGCTATTTCAAGAAAGACATTAAGTCATTGATAGTAAATCAATTAACGTTTATTTATAACTGTCGAAATTTGGCATACCACCTGATTTGCAACGCAAATCTTTGGAGTGCTGTTACCTGGCACAGCTGTTCATTGTCACGAAGTGACGGATGCATTAACTTGCACTCATTGGTCAATAAACAGCGATAATGTTAATTGCATGTTAAACCCAAACCCCTATTCGCTCCGCGAATTTCTAAAGCTCAGTCAGGCCTGAGCACTCCAAAGACGCTCACGATCGAGCGTCATAACATACTGAAAAATGAACTACCCCGCCGCAAGCGGTCGGGGTATCGGGAAAAAACCTTTAAATAGGAACGCTGCGAGCAGCGGGGTATTAAACCCAAGGCTACGCAATAAACAGTTATATTTCTTGAAATCGCCCTTGTGAATTAGTGAAGCGGCAACCCCACATTACTAACGTCTTTACCGAATACTTACAATTATTTAGCTGTTATATTTATCATTTACGCTATCCTTGGTTTTATAATAGCAAAAATTAGCGGAAGGAAATTAGAATCTCTGAAAACCGAAAACTCCACAGAATTGGACGCTGTCCATACGAGTCCCAATAAACGCTTTATATCACTTGATTATGGATTTTCCTATTTTATCCTCATGATATTTCTGGTAATGGAATTCTCAAAAGCACTGGAACAATTGAATAAATAAAATTCAATCAAACAAAAAGGTATCAAGCTGAGACTTCGTCACACTATCGAGATAAAAATGTCTCATTCTCAATAACATCAATACCTGGTATACCTTCAATTTAATTCACCATTTATCTCATATCATACTAATTTTCAAATAGTTAACGTCATAACATTCCTTTCTTGGCATAAGCACTGCTGACATTGCTCCGATCATCATGTTTTTACCGAATCTAATAGAATTTCCAAGTGCTGCTAATCATCAAATAAGGAAATGGATCATGTCAAAGAAAGTAATTACAAATTTTTGCCTATTGATTTTTACCGGATTTATCTTTCTACCTGAAATTGCAGCATATTCAGCAAAAAAAGCATTGAAGAAAGAAAATAAATTCAAACCTTGGGCGCCAATGACTGCCTACCGAGCTGCAAAAATTAATATGAAATTTTGGCGATATGAAGCCAGCAACGAAATTCTAATGAAAACAGTAAAAACCTTCCCTGAAGAAAACTGGATTTCTGACGCTTATTACAAGATGGCATTCTGTTATGAAAAAAGTGGTAAATTAAGAGTTGCGGTAAATTACTATAAATTTTTTATAAAAAAGTATCCAAAACATGTCTGGAAAGATCAAGCCGCCAAACGAGCCACCAACATCGAAGCAAATTTGTAATATTAACTCAATGCGCAAGATATATACTGCAAGCAGTAGGTTTTTCGACATTCGTTTCAGGCAACAATTTTACAGAAACCTGTCGAAAACCTGATGGCTGCCGGTATAAGCTTACCTGAATCCGTGACGAGAAGTATAAAACCAGTTACCTAATAGGTATTTTACTTTTTAGGGACCATTCTGCTATTGCAGAATGGCTTTCTTTTAATGCATCCGCATGCGTTTTGTATAACGACGTCAAGACAGGTCTGCTTCTTTATCAAACTGTTGATGGTTGCCACTTCACTGGCATTACGTTGCTAAACATCCGTTCAGGCCGTCTCCTTTCACTCCGCTGTAGTAGTTACTACAGCTAAAAACTTGATGCATTGCATCTACATAAAAAGAAATCCATCGCGAATTCAAAGGGCTTAGCTAAATCGAAAATCGTCGCAAATTGATTCATTTAGGATTGGATACGTCACCAAAGAATTCAAAATATTGGTTCATCAGATGACAATCATCCGTTACAACCCTTCGGGCGATATATCCATTTGCCTCACTGCTAATTTTGAGGAGTAGGTAAAATACGCATGCGTCACACGCAACGCCTCAAAATCACCTGTGCATCCAAAATAGAATGACACGCGGTCAAATATACTTTTGCAAGTGGCCCATAATGCAAAAATTAATAGAATCTTTCACTTGACTTTTATTATCAATCTCCAGAATTTAGTTACGATTTAACACAATCATATTTTTACAATTTCTAATGAGTTCTACTCCCTTGAAACTTGGCCATTTTGACACACTTTTGAACGGGCAGATATCCCGCTTGTAGTTAACTCCGGACCTCCCTTTGAATGGCGGAGGTTATAAATATATGAAACTCTAAAATTGCCGGATGATCATGCTTGTAGTTAAGCAAGCCTGTCTCGTCATAGCCATTTGGGCGAAGACGGATCATCGCTGTTCTTTTTGGGTCGCCCAAAAACGCCAATAACTTGGCTCACTACAAACAACCGACGCTTGAAGTTAAATGCAAATAATAAATATTCGGGCTGTTTCTTAGGAACCCAGTCATGGGTGTTAGAAATATTGTCATGCATGTGAAATTTTTGAGACAGCGATAACTCGCTTAACGACAAACGAGCCTGTTGTCCGACTTAAAGTTTTGTTTTATATGAGTGTGTATTCAAAATGTGAGTGGTAAATAGTAAATCGGCCATTCCTGGCTGAATAACATGTGCACAGCCAGGAATGCCACGTTACTTTTATCTCAATCCAGGAATTCACCAAAGTCACTCACATTTTGAATACACACTCGTTTTATATTAATCTAGGCCGCATCGCCGGCTAGAAAGTTACTCCTATGAAAAGTCCATCTATTAATGAAATCCAAATCCGTTTGGCTCAAGCACAAGCCAAATATGAACAGTTAGGTAAAGAGATTAATGAACTTAAAAACATGTTGACAAATAATGAATCAGATCATAAAAGAGCTAATAGTAAGCCTACAATAGAAGATCAAATCGAAAATATTTATCACAACCAGACCATACAATCGAAGCACCATATTTCTCTTCTTAAAAATGACTCTAATCCGAAACAAAAAATAACTCTTTTTATGTCACTTTTTCGTGGACAGGATGATGTGTATGCTCAGCGTTGGATTGGGCGAGATGGCAAATCAGGATATTCACCGGTTTGCAAAGGGGGTTGGAGAAAAAATTCCAGTAAAAGTGACCGAAAATTTGTACCGTTAACAACAGAAGTAATCCGAGACCATCTATTGGGCAGGAAAACGATTGGTATTTACCCGCTGTTGATTGATGAAACTTGCTTGTTCCTCGCAGTCGACTTTGACAAATCAAGCTGGCAAACGGATGTATTGGAATTCCATAAGACATGCCAGTCATTATCATTACCGGCATATATCGAGCGTTCTCGATCCGGAAATGGAGCCCACGTCTGGATGTTTTTCAATCAACCAGTTAGCGCACACCAGGCAAGAAAACTGGGATCACTCATCCTGACAAAAACGATGGAATGCCGTCCACAATTAGGTCTTGATTCATATGACAGATTATTTCCCAATCAAGACACCTTGCCAAAAGGGGGTTTTGGAAACCTGATTGCCCTACCACTTCAAAAGATGTCTCGGAACTTAGGTAATAGTGTATTTGTCGATGCTGGTCTCAAACCATATCCAGATCAGTGGGAATTTCTTTCTAAAATAGAAAGATTGGATATCCAGCGCATCGAAGAAATTGTAAATCAGGCAACCAGTACCGGAACTGTCATCGGGGTGCGCCTTTACTCCGATAAATCTTTATCTGAGCAACCCTGGAAGTTATCACCATCCAGAAAAGCAAAAGTAGAATCACTGGATATACCACTACCATCATCAATAAACATCACACAAGGAAATCTTATTTACATTGAAAAAGCTGGACTCCCTCCTTCACTGATAAACAACTTTATCAGGATTGCTGCATTTCAGAACCCGGAATTTTATAAAGCCCAGGCGATGAGATTATCAACTTTCGGGAAGCCACGAATAATTTGTTGTGCCGAAGATTTCCCTAATCATGCAGGAATACCAAGAGGTTGTTTGATTGAACTGCAAGAATTATGTGATGCTTATAATATTGTGGTGAAATTAAGCGATAAACGATTTAGGGGTTCACTAATTGCAGTTGACTTTAAGGGAAGTTTAAGAAAGGAACAATTGGACGCCATTGAAAAACTAACCCGTCATAATATCGGTGTTTTGGTTGCAAACACTGGTTTTGGTAAAACTGTCGTCGCAATCAAAATGATTGCCGAAAGAAATGTTAACACATTAATATTGGTGCATCGACGCCAACTAATGGATCAGTGGCGACAGCAATTATTGAATTACTTGGGAATTAACAAGAAAGATGTTGGTTTTTTCGGTGGTGGGAAGAAAAAATTGTCAGGCGTAATTGATATTGGCATGCTTCAATCACTAAATAAAAAAGGTGAAGTAAACGATCTTGTTGCTGAGTATGGCCAAATTATTGTTGATGAATGCCATCATATCTCTGCATTTCAATTCGAACAAGTATTGAAGCAAGCAAAAGCCAGGTACGTATTGGGACTTACTGCAACTCCTTTTAGAAGAGACGGACATCATCCAATAATATTCATGCAATGCGGACCTATCAGATATAACATTACTGAAAAGTCACAGGCAAAATCTCGCCCCTTTGAACATATCGTCATACTTAAAGAAACTGAATTTAGCTGTAGAACCGAAGACGTTGAACCACCGATTCAAGAGGTCTATTCTCAATTGATTCGGAGTAAAATTCGTAATGATATGATCCTGAATGATGTCATTAATGCAGTTAGAAATGGCCGGTCTCCACTTCTGCTGACTGAACGAGTAGATCATCTAAGAACATTTGAGAATGGGCTAAATCCTCACATTAAAAACATCATTATTCTGAGAGGTGGATTAGGGAAAAAACAACTGAATTCGGCAATCGAAAAACTCCGTAATATTCCAGAGAACGAAGATCGATTGATCATATCGACAGGACGATATATAGGAGAGGGATTTGATGACGCACGACTTGACACATTATTTCTGGTTTTTCCAGTGTCATGGCGAGGAACACTTCAACAATATGCCGGACGTTTACATCGACTGAATGATTCAAAAAAAGAAGTTCAGATATACGATTATTTTGACTCTAACACTCCAGTTCTTCAGCGTATGTGCAAACGGCGGTTGAATGGATACAATTCCATCGGCTATAAGATAGCGAACACTGAATTTGATAACTATAATCAATCAGAAGAACTGATTTACGAAGATATCCTCTAGCCTGATTAATTCATCCATAGTTAATTTTTGCTAACAGGTCTGATATTCTTCTTCGTTCGGGTTCGGGAATTTGCTTATCTGAAGTGGCATTCAGGTCACAAAGTCTTTTTATCAATTGTGATCTTACCCGTTTTTTACCTGTCGCCAGATCAATGAGATATTGATTGCGTTCATTTTCGGTTAATTTTAATAGAGCCTTTTCTATTTCAAACGGTGACATCTCTGCAACTGTATTACTATTTTCAGCGGCAATTGAAATAAGATGATTGTCAATTTCAAAAAACTCAATAAAACATTCTAATACACCGGATAAATCCTGGAGATTCTCTGGTACCGGCGGTTCAAGATTGTCCTTATACAGATCAGTATCATACTCATTAGCTATCGCCTGAAGCCATGCTAAATACACCATGCGAAAATCTCCGTTTATTATATCATCACGCAGTGGTATTAATGATGGCAACCACCCATCACCTTCTACCCAGTCTCCGCTTCCTTCTTCGGGAGAATAAACTATTTCTAAAATCAAGCAGTCTTTTCTCTCTGTAACAGTTATTGCATCTGGATGACAGTATGGCATGATCGCGTCTGCATTAATAACCGAGTTTGGAAAGCGAAATATTAACTGTTTTGTTCCCCAGTTTGTTAAATACAGCATAGCATCAAAATATTTTTCTATTACGTCCTGAGGAGATTTTTGAAAATCTCCATAATTATAAACGAAAACTGCCTGAGTTGCCGTCGCCTGAGTTCGACTGGACCAACTGCTAACTTCATTTTGCTCATCGACAGTCAAAGGTCGATCTATTGCCTGAAATTCGTAATATTGATATTCACTCATAATGAATGCCTCATGAGACTTTCTGTTTGTTCCTTCGTTTTTTCAGTTCCACCAGGTTATTACGTGGAAAGCTATAATCTTCAGGTGATAAAGAATCTACTTTTTTCAAAATGTCTTCAGCTTCATCAAAACAACCTGCCTCCACCAACATTCATCCAAGGTCATTTAAATGAAGGTAATTATTGGGTTCCAGTTCATTAACATACCTCGTCTTTTCCAACGCCTCATTATATATACCGACAGCCATCAGGTTTTCAACAGGTTTCTGTAAAATTGTTGCCTGAAATGAATAACGAATGTCGAAAAACCTACTACTTGCAGTATAAGCCCTGTTTTGCATAACAATACCCAAGCCCACGGGGATATAAAATAACCTTCGGAAAAGCCGTTTCAGCTTTCGTAAATAATTCAGCAGCTCGTTCGAAATCATCATTATCGATAAGGAAATCCGCTGTTTTATCTATAATTCCATTAAGATCAGGTTCATTTTCAGAGAGTGGGTATTCAAAATGTGAATGAGTCTGGGAACTCTTGAATTGAGGTAAAAGTAACGCGGTCATTCCTGGCTGCGCACATTAGATTCAGCCTGGAATGGCCGATTTACTATTTGCCACTCACATTTTGAATACACACTCTTCTCAGATAGACTGGCAAGTATCAAAAAAAACTCCATAGCTTCATCTTCACGACCAACCTTATACTTCTTTGAAAGTTAAAGTTTTTTTAGGTGTCAGGTTTCAGTGTTCAGGTGTCAAAGACCCGTGCTAATGATCTTCAATCTTCTGAAACCTGACACCTGAAACCAAGTTTCGTTTTATATTAACCAAGACCGAGAATCGG
>JAJFLO010000507.1 GCA_021772675.1 Verrucomicrobiota bacterium
GGTTGAGATGTCCTCGCTGAAGCGTCGTTAAGACTTCCGCCTAAAGACGGGACTACAAACCTTACCCTGTCCGGGTTTTGTTTGCGTTGATTTGATTGTATAAGCACTTGTATTCTTAGTCGTTACTATTTGCAGATAAAAGCCCCGGCGCAGCCGGTTAAGTTCAATTTTAATCGCAGGTCGTTTGTAGTGAGCCAAGTAATTGGCGTTTTTTGAGCAGAATTTTCAATACTCCATCGCTATTCCAGATTAAAGACAGCATTATCTTCAGCTGAATTTATCCAATATCCTTTGAAGCATCTCATCATTTCAGTGAATTCATATTTAGTACCGTCCCATGACCAGACTATTCCCTGCAGCGGATGAGCCAAAGGATAAACTATCGGAAAAGGTGATGCCGGACCGCACATATTCCAACCCTGTTCAAGTTGCATGGATACCGTACCTGATGCCGGTTTTGCAACCGGTAATCCCTTGACAGTCAGCAGCGTTGCATTATCAGAATACACCCAGTAGGCATGCAGGGCTTCAAGGCTATCAATTTTGCTGTATTTCCCATTCCCCCAGCCCCATATTGCATTGGGATGTATACCGTCAAAAGCAGCAGTGGACGATGAATCTTGACTGCCAAATACGTTAGTTACAGATGGATTCGTTGGTGTCAATGGCAGTGAAAATAGATTCCAACCCTTGAAAAGTCCCGCCGTAAAAGTTATGTCGGGCGCATACGGTAATTGAAAATAATGTTTACCTCCGGAAGGAATCGAAAGAGTGTTAATGCTGTTCAATGTTACGGATCCTGCTGAGATCAAATTATCGTTTTCATCAACCTCCACAAGGGATATAAATTTATCATCGGGGATGACATTACTATTCCACGTTAGCTGAATCGGTGCCGATCGAGCATCAACCATCAGTTTCCAATAATCTTTCTGTGACATGGGTCGAATATCACCCTGTAAAGGGGCTGCATCTCTGATCAAATTTAGTTTTGAACCGATTGGAGCTGAAGTCAGACCGTCATTCGTTGGTGTGGTATTGCTCATACCAAAAGTTATCGATTCGCTGTCATTGGAATTTACTGTTAATGACCAATCCGCCTGGTGTTTGACAATGAACACAGATTGCGCGTTAAAACTAAACCCGTTAGCAGTAGAGCCAGTTGAAAAATTGATGGCAGTCGAACCGGAGAAATCGGAAGATGCGGTAAAATTTGCCTGAAAAAGCAATGTGTCGCCGGAACCAGGCCATGAGGGATTGGAATCAAAATCAAACCATACTACATTGATAAAGTTTTTAGTAGACACGTCATTATCATAATTGAAATTGGTGTCGTTCCCCATCAGGTCTGTACCCAGAAGTTCATTTTGTAAGACATCAGTTAAGCCGTTAAAGGTAAGTTTTGACGAATCAAAATGAAGCCGGATTTGAACACCTTCGGTGAGTTGATCTGCGGGGCTGGTTGAATACATGATGTCAACAGAAATTGATGAATCAGGCAGGATACTAAACTCTGAGGGAACTGATGTTATAACTTGTTCATTTGACGATCTCGCATTTCGCGCCGACCGGCTGGAACGAGCAGAAGAAGACGGGGAAACCGGACATGGTGAAGAAAACGAATATTTACCAATGAGTTTGGCAATATCATCAGCGCTGCACAGTGAGGGTGAACAATTATCACTGTCAACGGCATTACTAATCAATGCCGATCCTCGAAATTCGGCAAGGTAACGTACAATCATTTTCCCGTCTCTATTACCTACAGCCGGCAGTCCGCTGCCATCAATGTCAAACACGGGTTTTGCCAGGAACGCCTCAATATCTGTTGATGAACTTCGAGTGGCATCATCCGCGACCGAACCCGAGATTAAAGAACTGCCAGTAAAACCAAAGATATGGCGGACAATCATAATTCCATCAGTAAACGTGTCTGTCTTCCCATTGCCATCAATATCGAAAGATCCTGGGATGACTTCAACAACAATGGGTTTGCTGCGAAAATTATAGGATGGTGCAGAGGAGACTTCACTAAAACGAATAAACGTACGCTGGCCTGGTGTCAGTACATTGTCCATCGTAAAACAAGTTTTGAATAAATTCATGGGTAACGATCCTGGAAAGTTTGATGTCGGATCGCTCCAGGTTATTTGCACAAACTTATCAGTAGTCGGGTCCTGGTCGTAATTGTTCGCACTATCATCATTCAGCGTCTTGTTCGTTGCTCCGTTTAATCCGCCGGTAAGGTTAAAGCTATCGCTATCCCAAGTCAGCTTGGTGGAGTCAAATTGCATGCGTATCCCGATCCCGGTAAGCGCGCTATTCACGGGCACTGTATTGTAATTAACCCCGATCTCAAAGTCCGCGTCAAGACCAATATACATGTCAGCAAATGTTGGAGAGATTTCCTGGTAAGGTTCCTGTTCATCATCATTGATTGATAACGTTGTCGCCACAATGAAGGTACCGTCTGTTTTCCTTAATTCTACAGACAATGTGTTATCACCATCATCATCAAGGTTTTCCAGTATTTCAATGAATACAAACTTTCTTTCGTCAGAAGTGCTAAAATTCAATGTTCCCGTACTTGCAATATAATCCGTATTTTCGACGGCACTCATCGCACTGAGCGTGTAATTTACAGCAAAGCTTTCTCCCGCTGCACTGGCTGCTTTATCAACAGGAATAACAGCGAAGCGGTCCTGTTCAAACGCATTATAATTCGCTTGAGAAAAGAGCACCTGTCCGGCATCTAGTTCGTAGACGGCTTCAACGGTTATGGGTTTATCTATTGTTGTCGATAATGTTGTCTGCTTGAGTGTTTGATCCACCTCATTCAATCGCCAGAATTTAAAGTTGTAGTCATTGGAGCCCTCGGTATGCACTAAATTTGCGGTAAACTCTATTGTATAATCGGTTGTAATAAGCTGAGATTGATCAAGGACAAAGGCAGTCACTGTCGACACCGGAGTATCATCCGTGGACACGACTGTTAATGTCATTGAATTGATGTCAATGGGTGACGACTTAAGGGTCAACGGCGTGGTGTTGGTTCTTAATGTTACAGTTCTTTCTGAATTGCTGCTTCCTATTTTAACATTATCTAATGTTTTATTTAGGTATCCATCTTTTGTAATAGTAATTGAATACTCTGTCTGCTGATGGACATCCAGAGGATAACTGCCAGATCCGTCTGGGTATTCAAATAGATCTGGTGGAAGAAGTGTTGCCAAAGAGGGCGTTGCTGTGAACGAGGCTCCCGATAGCCATTGTGGGGTATTTAATGGGGAGACTTCATCAACTAAATTTATTGTCAGGTAAATTGTGTCTGGATTTCCTTTGCTAACTGTAAAAATGAGATCTGGATCATTACTTTCCTTAAAATTCCCCTTCCCATCTACTGCCACGACATCCCACCGATAAGTTTTAAAGTCCTCTACGACGACTGCATCGACGATTACATTGGGTGTTGTTAAATTTCTGCTTTCAAATATCAAATTGGATTTATTATTCGCCAGATCTTCCCAGAGTCGGAACGTATATCGAATCTGACCACAGTCATTGCATGAGCTGCTTCGTTCCCAGCTAAAGAATCCGTTTTTATTCCGATTCCCAGGAAGAAAGTCAAGGGGTTCATTGTTGGGTGGGCTTAACAGGTTAAACGCAGTTGGTACGGGTGGAGTGGACAACGCTGGAGCACGATATACTGTGCGTTCGACTGGATCGGATATTTCTGCATGTTCATCAATGGATTCGGCATAAAAAAACACTTGATACGTGCCTGCAGCCGAAAATAAATTATTGGGATTCGGATTCGCAGTAAATGGCCATTGATAGCCAACAAAATCTCCATTGAAATAAAATTCCATCGGTTCCTCAGTAAATACGACAACATGCTGCATGGTTGAGTCTGGATCAACAGGATTGTCATCTTCCACCCGCTTTATTTCCATATACACGCGTCGGACCTTTTCAGGTTTCAGATCCAGTTCTGCAAATAACATTCTTGCAGGAATATCATCGTCCGCAGCGAGAAAAACACTGGGTCCCACACGATCAATCGGAAGAGACGGCAAGGCATTGGTCGGAGCCGTTAGGAAGACCTTATCCGCGAGCACGCCATCACCATCCAAAAATTCATCCCCTTCCACATTCACATCCTCATCCTCATTGGGAATGCTCTGCAAGAGTATCTTGTCAGCTACACCATCACCGTTGTCGTCGAGCCGGGGATGTTGTCCTTTTTCTCCTGGAAAATCAATGCTGCCGTTTGGGTTTATTGTCAATGTTCGGTCGGCGGAAAGACGTTGAATGCCTGTTTGGCTGTTCATAAAGCTTTTTGTTAATGACAATCCTTTGTTTAATTCACGAAATAACAGGTAAACGAATTGTTCTCCCTGACGTAATCCTTCTTCTCCTTGCCCACGGATTGAAAATTCCTCTGCGGCGGCGGCACTAATGGTAATACGAGTGTTGTCAAGTTTAATCGTATTATCATCCGGATGGACCAATTGCGGTGATAATCCGGGTATGAAACTGCCACTGAAGCACATGCCCAATATAGTAACTATAGATTGTTCGACTGCCAGCACCTCTGAATCACGTGCAAGTGAATCTTGCAAATTATCTAACATATCGTCAAGTTCAAGAGGGCTGAGTATGTCCGGAAACATATGAAATACCCCGGCGCTTCCATGATTGAGAAGTAGAATATAAAGCGGCGCCGGCGCGGGGGGGAATATTACCTCCCCATCGATGATTTTGCCTAACATTTTGTTTTTGGCCCACACCTCAATATATTCCCGCAGTTTCTCCTTTGGATTGGGAGTATCAACTGTGATTGTTTTTATATCTAAGGGTGTTAAACCAGCTGCAAGAAACGATGATTCAGCAAAATCCAGGGTATTTTTGTGCTCAAGAGCGCCTTCTCTATCTTCCGTGGATCCTTGAACCAGGATGGCATATCCATAGGCCTTACGTACGACAATTTCCTTCTCATCGTTAACAACGCCAAAATCACTTGAGTTTAAATTATTATTCCCCGCAAAATTAGTGATAACCTTCCATGTACCTACAGCATTAAAAAATTTAACAGGCACTGCCAGTGAAAAATTACCCACACTATCGGTGGTTGTTGTAAATGTACCCGTAGTCAGATCTTTTGAAATAGTCGTTGATATCTCCAGCCCGGAAATATCCACCTCACCCGGATTACGATTGACCAATGCTAATCGTCCGGGAATGTCACGAGCTTCTTCAAAAATTTGGGCAGCACCGAGATGGAACAGCTCCAGAATCGTATCCGTTTTATTAAATTGAAAGAGAACCGGTACACTTTGGCCGGCATCATAATCGGTGGTTCCTGCCCAACCAATGATTACCTGCCATTTGCCAGCGAGTGATGGCGTGTAACTTATGGATACCGGATCGCCACCAACAGTTATAAACGCACTTTCTTCAATGACTGCAAGCTCGCCATCAAATAAAAATTCCAGCAGCGATTTGTTGCGTCGTCTTAGATCATCGCCTACCGATGGGTTAAGATTAATCGCATCCAATGTGCTTTGAAATAATCCAATATCAGCAAACCGACTGGCTGGCGTAAATAAATTGGCGTCATTCAGGAGCAGCTCCAGTTCATCAATAATAGCTGTTTTTAGGGCATCTGTGGGTGCAGTACCCGCCGTGTATGCATCCAATAATGCGATGGTACTTGCAGACAATTGTCCACGAATATGTAAGAGTGCTGGATTATCAGGAAGAATCACACCTTTGAATTTACTTGCAAGATTGACAGGATCTACGATATCAGCCAATACAAATGGCAGGGAATTGGAAAACCGAAAGGTTGCGGTAGCCGTTTTTAATGCCCCGGATGCATCAGATGCAACACTGGCCTTAATTGATACGGATTCACCATAATCAAACTCAGTTTCCGTCAGTGGATTAATATTGACAGTTACCCCGTCACTAACATCACCGATATTAATCGTGAAATCTTGAGTATAGATGAAGCCTGCATCAGCAACCTTAATCGTAATGAGATAACTGTCTTTCGTTTCGAAATCAAAACGCTCAGCGGATTTTAGTATTTTGGTGCCAAAGTCAATGGAAAATGAAGAATTATCATTCACTCCCACTGGTGGCAACTCGTAAAAATGAAAGCTTGAGTTATCTTCGTCGACTGCATCTAAATTTCCTATAAATGTGTTTGGAGGCTGACTTTCATCAATTGACTCGGAGACCCCACCATTTAAGGTAATTGCCGTTGGCGCGTCCGGTGCATCCACTATAGAAATAAAAAATTGTTGTTCAAAACCTATCTGAAATTCGTCTTCAACCCGAATATTAATTAAATAGCTATTCTTGTCTTCATCTTCAAAATCAAAGGGACTCGGACTCCCAGCTTTTGACTGAAGCGTTGTACTGAATTCTGGAATTTCTGGAATTTGAAAAAGATCATTGTCTAAAACTCCAGCGGGCAGAGAATACTTGTGAGGTCCACCGGCGTCTGTGACCGTAAGTGTGCCAATATTTGTGACTTCTGTTATATTCTCGGCAATAAAAGATTGAGTCAACTGAATTCCGGTCGGTGCAGCATTACCGGTTATTGTTACGGATGTTAGTGTCGGTGAAATCATCGGTGACAATGAATGCAGTTCGGCTCGCCAGCGCAGATCAATCCCTGGCAATGGAAACTCGAAGGGTTCGAGATCGTTTGATTTTACCTGGTACCATGTTTCTCCACCATTATTGGATAGATAAAAGTCAATTCGAGTGTTTAGCGGTAATACAGTTGACGCTGCTAATTCGGATGAAAGTATAATCTCCCCGGTGTTAATCGTTTCTGATATGATTGTGCCCCGATGATTCTGAAAGTCTCCTGAGTTTGTTTCAAAGGGGTTCAAATAAAGACGATACTGAAATACATTATTAACGAAATCTATATCACCAGCGACGACATCGAGGTCACCACCGTCTCCATCGACATCACCGAGGAATATGTAGAAGGTATAAAAGTTATCATCGGAGATATTTGACTTGATAACCTTAAGGTGGTTAAACGGATCATCTGGATCGCCGTTGTTGATATAAACGCGGTTCACTTGCTCAGTAAAATTTCCGATGATGATATCAGGTTTATTGTCATTGTTAATATCGCCAACTGCCATGGATTGGGTATCATTATTATCTTCAGAAATAAATGTAATACCAGTCACGGTGGCAAAGGGATCAACAGGGCTGCCGTCGTTCAAGATAACCTGATTGACTCCGAATGGATGTCCGATGACCATATCAAGTTCTCCGTCGCTGTTGATATCATCTAAAGCCAGGGGACCTATAAAATCTGGGGCACTATCGGGGAGGTTCACAACCGTGAAAGACAATCCGGAGCCATCGTTCAGATAAAAACCACCTTGATCAGCAACATCGAGGTCTCCGTCTCCGTCGATATCGCCAAGGGCAAAACGGTACCCAAAGGTGGCATCCGGTATGCCAACAACATTCATAACCGTGAAAGAAGATCCGGTGCCATCGTTCAAATAAAGACGGTCTTTACCAACAAGGATATCGAGGTCACCGTCCCCGTTGAAATCTCCGAGATACAGGTTACCGGAAATATCGGTATCGGCAGAAATATTCACACCCGTGAAAGACGATCCGTCGCCATCGTTCAGATAAAGACGGTCCTCCTGGTCCTGATTTATAGCGATGACATCAAGGTCACCATCGTTGTCGATGTCGCCGAGTCCAATGGCTACGGTATTATGGGCATCACTAGTGATGTTCGAGCCTGAGACACCATTATAGGGAGCGGATGTGCCATTGCTCAGGTATAGATTGTTAACACCATTGCTGGCAGTAACAATATCAAGACTGTCGTCATTATTGACATATCCAAACGCAAAGAGGGGATTATTGGACCGATCATTGAAACCATTAAACGGATCAGAGGGGAGGTCCACACCGGTGACATAGGCAAGGGGATTGACTGTGCCGTTGTTAAGATGAAGGAGGTTCGCTTTCGCATAATTACCGCTTATAAAATCCAGTTTTCCGTCACCATTGATGTCACTGAGTACTACGACGGTGGTATCTAAACCAGCAGAGCCTGGGATGTCCACACTGGTAAATGATGGATCACTAGCGCCATTATTTAAGAAAATCCGGTTAACGATTGATGGGGTGGAAGAATCACCTAAACCTCCGGAGATAAGATCTAGATCGCCGTCACCGTCCATATCGCCGACGTCTATAGAGATAGCGAATCCTGGTTCATTGATGTCTATACCAGTGACTAACACACCAGTGTCATTGACAAAGGGATTGGATGTGCCGTTGTTTAAATAATATTTGCAAGATGCAGATGAGGTGGCGTCAGTACCAGTACTATCCCCGGTGACAACATCAAGGAAACCGTCACCATTGATATCTCCGAGCACTATTGAAAAGGTTTCTAATTCATCCTCAGAGATTAACATACCTGTGACATATACGACACTACCGTCAACAATATCGGAAAAAGGAGTGGCTGTGCCATTATTCAAGTACAAGCGATTTTGATCTTTTTTATTTCCCGTGACAACATCAAGGTCACCGTCATTATCAACATCACCGAGGGCTATCGAGAAAGTATCATCAGAATCATTAGTAATGTTCGATGGCATGACACCATCAAAGGGATTGGATGTGCCGTTGTTCAACCATAGATGATTCGTTCCATTAACATTATGATCATGACTTCCAGTGACAACATCAATGTGGCCGTCACCGTCAACATCGCCTATGGCTAAGGAGTGGTTGTCAAATTCAATATTATTGCTGTCCATGTTAGTAAGTTTCAATCCTGTGACACCTGCAAAGGGAGTGGCAGTGCCATTGTTCAGGAAAAGCCGGTTCGCTAGAAAGGTTGGTGGGGTAGTAAAATCTCTTAAACCTCCAGAGATAAGATCTAGATCGCCGTCACCGTCCATATCGCCGAGGGCCACGGCATGAGACTGGTCAGTAATAGTGATGCCTTCTGTATCTGCAAATGGCGCTGCTCTTGAACCGCTGTTCAGATAATATTTAGTAAAAGAATCACTGCCCGCGACAATATCGACGTGACCATCACCATTAATATCGCCAACTGTCAATAATTGTGTGGTTTCCAGATCATCGGTAATACTAACCCCTTCAGCAACGCTAAAATCCGGATAAATTCTCTCGGCAGCTGCCAGCCGCACCTTCTGTTCCGCAGTATTCAAGTCGACATTTGTTTTTGAACTGTCAATAAGATTGTCAGCAGCAAAATCTTCAGTAAACGGCAAACCAGGGAAATATTCATTATCAATATTCATTATTGTTATATCTTCAGGATTAATCCCACTGAAGTTAAGGTCGTCAGAAGTTGCAGGTGAAAGCTCAATTATATAGTTTTTATGACCATCTTCTACAGCGTCATCAACGCCGGTTACAGTAACGGTTTGATTGCTGTCCCAATTGGAATTGCTAAATGTCAGGCTGGAAGGTGAAACCATTCCTTATAATTCATTGGAACTGCTCACAGGCAGGGTCACATTTTCCGAAGGTTCTTTATTTAACCTGACGGTAAACGTTGCCGTTTTACCTGCTTCATCGGTATTTCCTGAAATCGCACCGATAAGAAACCCAAATTCGTCAATAGTGAGAAAGAGATTACCGTCTACCAAAGTCAGATCATAATTATCATCACTGCCACCGCTTAATGTTATCTGGTAGGTTCCGGAGGGGCTGTTTGCTACAGCTGTTGGTGATATCGTCGGCAGGCTGTCAATGACGCTGGCGTCGTCATTATTGACAAATCCGCTGTAAGATAGTGTAACAGATGGAATCGCTTCTCCCTGGACCCCGATCTTGGTAATATCATCCGCCTGCACTGTTAGTGATTTCTTATTTATTGTCAATGTTTGATCAACAGGCGTTGCCGCTGTATAAATAGTATTTCCGGGTTGGGATGCTGTAATTGTTGTATTGCCGGCACCGACAATAGTCACTGTCATCTGACTACTGTCCACCAGTGTAATCGATTCAGATGAAGTGTATATTACCGGAAGTCCGGAGCTGGCGGTAGCCGTCAAGAAAAATGCACCATCACCATACGTTTTTGATGGCAGTGTAGAAAATGTTATGGTCTGGTTGGTGGTTTCCTGGATTAAAATATTGTCTATCCAGGCGGTATCACTTCCATCCGAAAAAAAATTATTATCTTTTGAATATTCCCAACGAAAGGTATGGGTTCCTGTAGAGGTTGGGTATGATGCCTGAGTCCAGTCTATGTTACCGGACCATCTTTCCTGTTCAGTTCCATCAATATAAAATATGAAGTAGTCCTTGTCCCTTTCCGATAAAACTTTGTATTGAAAAGATATGCCTCCATCGGGCACATCCAGTGTTACTTCAAGATAACTGGATTGATTGTCATTGATCGAAGTAGGGGCCTCTACAGAAAATGTTCCTTCATATACAGTTGAATTGACAACACTCCAGCTGCCATCCCCACCTGTAGACCACGGTAGGTGTGTCAGATCACCTGTCTCGAAATCTTCGGTTATGGCAAATGCCTGTAATGTAAAGATATACAAAGTTATTATTATAGATTATATATTATTATTCATTATATTTCTCCAGGTTAAATATAGTGTTCTCTTCAACTGAAGAGATCCAATATCCTTGAAAACATTTCATTTTTTTTGCAGATTTGTATTGAGCGCCGTCTCCGACCATATCGCCGAGGACTTCGGTATAAGCCGCGTCATCGTTAGAAATCACAATGCCGTCGACATCAGTAAATGGCAGACGCACCTTCTGTTCGCCTGTTTTCAGGTCTGCGTTTTTCTTTGAGGCGTCGATCAGAGTGTCCGAAGAAAAATCCTCTGTGAACGGAAGTCCCGGTGTGGCAGAACAACCATAAACCGGGGACAATATTAAGACGCAAGAAAGTGTTAGTAATCTTCTATTCATTATGATATCCCCAATTTTTAGCAAATAAAACCGGATGTATATTTCACTATTTGTGAAGTTGCCTGTCACTGTAGTCTATAACCCTATACGATGTTAAACAGGAAACGGGTCAGTTGCTGAATTCTGGATACTGGGTGCTGGGGATTGGCATGCACTGAAACGTTTTTTTAACCTCTGCGCCTCAGCGTCTCTGCGCGAGAATAAGTTTTTCAATTTGCTCCAGGCTGTTTTCCGGGAATTTTAGTTGCGATCTGCTGCCGCGCATACCGTTTACAAAATCATTGCTTTTTTTTATTGCTTCATCAATTTCCGACCAATGGTCATAATAATACGCAAGTCCGGCATAAACATCGGACAATGTCAAGTCATATTCTGATGCAATTTCATCGGCACTTTTCCCAATAAATTCATGCCAAACAACAATTTTTGAATAGAAATCCGGCGTCCGGCAATATGAGCTTTTCCTCCCATAATACCGGCCTTTATTTCTATGTGTCTATCAAGAGTCATAGTTGCCATCGGTCTTCCTTCACTGAAATTAAAAATATTCTTCGCTTATGGTCACAAAATTCGGTTGGATTTATTAGTAGCGCGGTGTTGCCGTTTCACTAATTCGCTATCGCAAATTGCTGTCTCACTTTGCTCGGCTCGCTCCTGATTTTTTTTAACATCAGGCTGTCTCCTTATACTCAGCTGCAGTTGTTACTACAGCTAAATATCTACTGCGTTGCTCCCGCATACGGACTATACTCATTGCTCTGCTGTTCAGGAGAGCCTGCCTCATTCTCCTCTGAAGAATTCGGCTGCAGCTACACAAAAAGAAAACCATCACGGATTCAGGTTCCCATGATCCGGATGTATTTTATCATCTCATTCACAAAATCATCTGCGTCCTGAATTCTCTTTTCAACTCGTTCTTTCTCAGGGCTAAAGGCACTGTCATAGTCCGCTAAGAAACGGTCGTCCTGTTCTTCACGAAGAATATGAGAATATCGATTGTCAATTTTTCCTGTTTTTATTAGATGTAAACCAAAAAGTCTTTTTACAGCATCATGAGATGAGACGACAACATTTTCAATTAACAATGCTGCTTTTGCAGCGTGAAGGATTGAGTAATATGATCGTGATAAAGCGTCCTCATAAAGTAATTCATTAAATAATGTTTCCGCAGCTGCTAAGGATTTTTTACTTCGTTCAATTTCCTGCCTTATCTCTTCTTCGCATGGATGATTCATAAACTGATGCCCTCAGCATCGATAACGTTGGCGAAGTTAAAGTTTCTGGATTTAAGAGAATCTAAATATGACCTGGAGAGAACTTGAATAGAAAATTTGTAATCAAGCTCTTCATCCATACTATAACCGATTCTTCTTATTTCATCGCCTCGTATCCAATTGTCAGATTTTGTTATTACTAAAACATCAATATCCGATTTTTCAGTGGCGTCTCCCCTTGCTTTTGAACCGAAAATGACTACATCTTCAATATCCATTGGATAACGTTTAATCAGCTCCTGCTTAAATTCTTTGCTAATTTCGCGTTCTTTTATCTGTAAATTCATTTTGCATAGTTCCTTATTTTCTATTCTTTCATAATCTCAGACAATTGAGAGTCGCGCTGATGAAAAAATGGTCAATTTATGATTGATAGTAATTTCCCTGCCTTTGTGAACTACTAAATTTCTTAGACATCATTGTTATAATAAAACAATATAAACTCGATTGACTCCTAATGATAGCAAGTTACTCAGCAGCAATTTGTTTAATGCAGTTCAACGTTTTTTTGATATGCCAAAGATAGGTATAAGATACGCGGAAAAAATAAATCATCTCATTTTACATCATATCTTCATACCATATTTAACCACATCTCTATCGAAAAATCCGTGAAATAGGTAAACTATTTCCGCCACGGCGGACTGTGAGCCTGTGGATTTGCTCAATCGGCCCGGAAAAATCTGACACGAATCTGAATCCAGACCGGGACACACGAATTTTTCAATATCCAATATTGAGAACTCCTATAATGCTCACTGTTTTTAAAATTGGCAGTGAATTTGATCCACATCCTGTTTTGAATCGTATATGGTTATATAGTGTCTGTCCAGAAATGGCAAAAAGTAAAGCGGCCGTTCCTGGCTGCTCGCCCGATTATTACTCATCTGCGGCGGCGAGACAAATTACTTTTTCCACGTCCAATCAAAGCAAATTGGCCATTTCTGGACAGACACCATATAATACGATTGCATCATGAATGATTTTAATGTGGAAGGGAGATTCCGGTTCGGGTTTCAATGTTCAGGTTTCGGGTGTCAGTGTCAAGTGTCAAGTCTGGATTTCAATGTTCAGGAATTGAGACTTGAGAACTTAGGCGGCTTTGCCGAAGCTTTTTCCTGCAGAAGCATAGGTTTCAGGTGTTAATGCTAAAATTTCATAATAAATATTGACGATTTCAGGGACGATAGAGTAGAATGACTTCGGAATTAACATAAAGTGTTTCTCATTTAATTTTAACCCGCCACGGCGGCATTACTAAAACCTGTTACTATTTATTAACTTAGAATACAGATTCTTATACTATCAAGCTGATTCTGTTTTCCTGAAACCTGAGCACTGAAACCCTCAAAAACACTAAGTTTCACAGAAGTATCAAAAATAATGAATAGTCACAGGGGGAAAAAATTGAAAACAATAGTTAAACTAATCTTTATATTTCTATTTTTAACCGAGCTCATAACGCCGTTATATTCCCAATTTCCAACATTTCTGGAAATCGCCAATCCGAATCCAGTGGGGTCCGGCGCCAGGGCATTAGGACAGGGCAATGCATTTATTGCTATAGCTGATGATGCAACCTCAGCTTCATGGAATCCGGGCGGTCTGCCTCAGCTGGAAACACCTGAAATTTCATTCGCACTTGAATATGTGAAACGTAATGACCGCTTGAATCAACACCCGTCAGAGAACGATTTCTTTGATCTTAAAAACGTTAATTATGCCAGCGCCGTTTTGCCGTTTTTTTTTAATAACAATAACTACGTATTTTCCATTAACTATTTAAGGTTGTTTAGTTTTAATCGAGAATTGACGGTGCCATACAGCCAGGTAATTACTTCGTCGGGAACATCTCGCACGGGTGAATTCTCACTGGATCAAGATGGAGAATTTTCTGTTATCACCCCAGCGCTTGCTGTTGATATCACCACAAGATTGTCCTTTGGTGCTGCTCTCAATTTTTGGGACCATTCACTCACGCATTCAAGCTTCTTTAAGAAAAAGGAATTCCAGACCCGTTTTTTAAGTGCACCAGGATCTCCCTCCAGAAATAGAGGCGCATTGATGACAATCAATGAATTTGAGGTAACCGACGGACACTCGGTCGTTCTGGGCGGTCTTTATCGTTTCAATAGCAAATGGAATCTGGGAATGGTAGTCAAACCCGGTTACGAACTTGAACTGGATCGTATTGAAAACATATTAGCGGATGATTTTAATGGCAATCTAATATTTCAACCCAATTTAAGTGATACTTCTAACGCAGAACTTGAATTTCCGACGATACTAGGTCTTGGCCTAGCCTGGCGACCAGCGGATGCACTAACATTGACAACGGACGTGACCTGGACGGATTGGTCGGATTATCGATTTATCGAAAATGGTCAAGAATCGAATCCGCTTAACAGTACGATAGACGATCTCAAAGATACATTTACCGTTCGCTTCGGTGGGGAGTTTTTGTTCATATCGGAAAATTATCTCCTCCCCATTCGCTGGGGTGCTGGATATGATCCGACTCCTGGTATTACTCAGGTAGATGATTATTACACCGTTAACCTCGGAGTCGGTCTTCAACTTCATAATAGAATAAATTTTGACCTTGCCTGGGAATATCGCTGGGGCAAGGACGTTAATGTCGATACATTGAAATCATTCGGTATCTCTCAGGATATTCATCGCCATCGTATTCTCGCCTCCATGATCTGTTATTTTTGAAAAAAGAGAGAATTTCTTACCACGGAATCCCCTAACTCGGCATTCTGCTGTACAGCAGAACCAAAAGAACAAAGATTTTTGCCCACGAATCACACGAATCTTCACGAATTTGTATCCACGGTTACGCAGAGCGAAACCGTGGATACTATTCTTGTCTTCGTTCTATTCGTACTACTATCAGTAAAAACCTTGTTTTTTTAACAAGTTTTTAAATTTAAGTAATAGTTAAAATCTTAATTATAAATTGGTTATAAAGTTTTATTTGAGCTTTGAACGTTTCAAGTCTTCTACTCGGTTATTATTTAGTGTCTGTCCAGAAATGGCTTATTTGCTTAGCTTGGAGGCTTTCAAGTAACTCGGGCATTCCTGCCTGAGCAATAAACTGGGTTAGCAGACAGGAATGTCCGCTTTACTTTTTGCCATTTCTGGACAGACACTATTTAAACGTTTTAGGAAAAGAGTCTGAGAGAGAGTTCGCCGCGGCGAATTTCTCTCAGTATGAGCAGCGCAATCTACTACGTTTTGTATCCGTGTCGATCCGTGAAAATCCGTGGTGGAAATTTGGTTGCGGCCAACGGCTGCGCTAGGTGATTCGTGGGCAGCTTTTTTAATTTAGTATTCAGCTATAAAACAGATAGTTAGGACGCAAGACTTGCTAAAAAAACAAGATTCTTATCGGTAGTAGTAGAGAACCATTGCAAAAAAAATCAACGCATGCAACTGCGTCGATTATGGGATTGCTTAGGCTTAGGAAGTTATTGAATTCTCATTTCTTAGCTGATAACCATATCATATTCTGCCAAGGGAAAAGAAATTGTTTTTTGTATGTTGTCTCGATTCTTAGCTATTTTTTCCATACATTGATATACTGGCGCATCAAAATACTGCTCACCACAATGAGTGCATACCCATGCAGGCACATCGTTGATAAAGATTGTTTGTCCTTTATATCTGAATCTGGCACGAATTAACTTTTTTTCTGTACCACCTTCGCAGAATTCACATAAATCACTTTTATTCACCATGAGATTAAATATAAGCAGTTATAATTAATAGAGTTCCTGAATGTAGAAATCGACAAACTATACATTCTTGACGACTATCTTTTGTCAAACCTACAACTTCGAACCGTGTTCAACGCGGATCATGGCTAAACCTTTTTCTAATTTTTCCAGTTTTGATTATATGTACAATATCCTCCAATTCCAGATCATCTTCGGACATTTCTTCATTGGCGTGTTCGCTAATTCTATAATGTTCCTCAGTTATTGCAGTGCGTATTTGTTGTAACAAATTCATTGTATGTTTATCATTAACTCAACATTGCACTCAATTTCAGCGACAATAACACTCCAGTACCTGTCCTCGATGGTTATCTAAGGCAGATTTGTTAGATCAGCCGTACTAATATATTTTTCAAATCATAATCTGTATCTGTTTCCTGAATCCGTGACGGTAGGTTCAAGACGAAATAACTATTAGGTATTTTACAAATTAGCAATAAGTCGCCACTTCGCGGGAGTCCGTATTCAAAATGTGAGTGGCAAATAGTAAATCGGCCATTCCTGGCTGAATCATATGTGCGCAGTCAGGAATGACCGCGTTACTTTGACCTCAACCTCAAGCATCCCCGGAACCACTCACA
>JAJFLO010000508.1 GCA_021772675.1 Verrucomicrobiota bacterium
TGTGAGTGGTTCCGGGGATGCTTGAGGTTGAGGTCAAAGTAACGCGGTCATTCCTGACTGCGCACATATGATTCAGCCAGGAATGGCCGATTTACTATTTGCCACTCACATTTTGAATACGGACTCCCGCGAAGTGGCGACAAATTGCTAATTTGTAAAATACCTAATAGTTATTTCGTCTTGAACCTACCGTCACGGATTCAGGTATTATAGAAATAATGTTGATAACGTTTAAGGAACGTAATTTATGCGAATCGTATCATTAATTGCCAGTGCGACTGAAATCATCTGTGCATTAGGATTTGAAAACCAGATGGTAGGTCGTTCTCACGAATGTGATTTCCCTGAAGGGATTACCCGCCTCCCAGCATGTTCTTCACCCAAAATAGATGTATCCGTTTCAGCGCTTGAAATTGACCGACAGGTAAAACGCGTCGTTCAGGAATCATTGTCTGTATATCGGGTTGATACTGAAAAATTGAAAATGTTAAAGCCCGATATTATCATTACCCAAGATCACTGTGAAGTTTGTGCAGTCAACCTCAAAGATGTCAAACAAGCAGTATGTGACTGGCTGGAGAATACGCCCAAAATTGTTTCTTTACGCCCCAATAATCTCGCAGATATTTGGATTGATATAAAAAATGTTGCTCAGGCGCTAGGGGTACCCAAGAGAGGAGATGATTTAATCAGGGCAATACAAACAAAAATGGAAAAAATATCAACAGCGGCAAAAAACATAAATAAAAAATACTCCGTCGGTTGCATTGAATGGTTTGATCCGTTAATGGCTGCGGGGAATTGGGTGCCTGAACTTGTTGGCATGTTGGGTGTTGTCGATCTATTTGGGATACCTGGTGAACATGCTCCATGTCTTACGTGGGACTCGCTAGTCGACAGAAATCCGGATTTCATTCTTACAATGCCGTGCGGTTGGGGACTCAGCCGATCTCAAAAAGAGTTATCGTGCCTTACTTCGGATTCAAGATGGAATCAGTTAAAGGCTGTAAAAAATAATCGAGCTTATTTAACTGACGGCAACCAGTATTTTAATAGACCCGGTCCACGTCTGCTTGAATCTATGGAAATTATGGCGGAGATCATTTATCCCAAAGTATTTAATTTCGGACATCATGGAGCCTTCAAAAAACTTTAATCCGTATGTTTCGCAGTACACATCGGGTGCACGGGAATTTCTTTTTGATATGAACTTAACCGGCTTTGCCGGAGCTTTTTCCTACAAGAGTATAGGTTTCAGGTTTCAGACGTTAAAGACATGCTAAATTTTATAAATAAAGATTGGCCATTCCAAGAATAATAATAAATGAAGGAAAATGACTTTGGACTTGCCACCGAAACCTGAAACCTGAAAACTGAAAACTGAAAACTGAAAACTGACACCTGAACACTGTTACCATTTAGCAATTTAGAATACACTACCTATACTATCAAGTTATCTTGTAACACATTGATATCGCACGATATTGTGGCTCGTAATAAAAAGTTTATGAATTATGCAGGCTAATTTTACATTTTCGGAGTAGATTCGTTCAAGGTCCGACAGTCTGATAGTATATAATTTGATAATATTTTTGCCGCAGTCTCATTACCCTTCTCATTCCAATGCCCATCAAATATCCAATGGCAACCTTGAAATTGTTCGGAAAAATCTGTTAAATCAATAAATGGTATTTTCCCATCCATTTTAGGTTTTATCGCCTCAACCATCGGTGGACCGCGACCATCGCCCTTTCCTTTTCCCCGCAATGGCTGCCAAAATTGAATGAACTGCTCATCAACATTAGTGGCAACTGGAATAAAAACAATCGTTAGCACTACACCGCGATTTATTGCTATTTGATAAAATTCATTAAATAACTTCATATACTCGGTCGAAGCCCGTTCAACTCTATCTGGCCGAACTGATTTTAGTTTTATTTCACCCGACGCAGCACCGACAACACTTGGAACGATGGCGCCAAGGCCATCAGGTTCATTAATAATCAACTTGATGAATAAAGGATCCAGTCCTTTCAATATTTGATGATACTGCATATAATCGCTATTCTGACAGTAGTCATCGGCTATAAAACGAGCAATTAATTCTAATCTCATCTCTTCAGGCTGTTCAAATATCGACTGATAGCTAGCCCTTATTTCATCATCCAATATACAAGCACAGTCTAATTTTTTCTTATTTTTTAACGAACGCCTGATTCGCTTTAATCGATTGGAAATTTCCTGTCGAGTTGCTTTAAGACGGATCACTGCATTTGGAAATAATTTTTCACTAACTGAAATACCACCTATCGTGGAGTATCCAAGGCAAGCGAGGTAAGACAAATTTAACGGATAATATTCCTGTGAAGTGCCGTGCAACTGTGAGAGAAAATCATGTTTAGATTTGAATATTTCACCACGATTATGTACGTCATGTAATTTGCCTAAGAGGTCGCTGTTAATAGCGGCATTCGCTAGATAATTTACCGCTTCTTGAGAAACCTTATATCGAAAATGTTTATAAGGCGAATGAATATAGTGCGTACTTAGATCATTACCCGAGTAAATAAAGATGAAGATATGATCTGGGTTATAGTCAAAGGCAAACTCATTAAACTTGTGCTGGTAGTCAGGCTGAGGGCGCGTATCGGTTTTTGATAAATTTATAACTTCAACCGGATGATTGCGGGATTGTAAATTTTCCTCAACACGTAATGCGACATTTTTTTTAGAACGAATCTCCAAAAATGAATCACCTATAAAGACAATTCGCTTGTCACTAGAAGTAATATTCCGATCTTTATCAATCCACCCAAGTGAATTTGCAGTCACCTGCGTTTCTACACCGCAAAATGTTTCTTGCACAGTCTTTGATCGTCGGTCAATTTGAGCTTGAATAGATTGTTGAAACTCCGAGTAATGAAAAACAGGAGAAAAAAAATTCTCGACAATTATAAAGAATATAAGGGAAACTATTGTCGACGAACCGAAAGCGAGCATCGCTTTTACTCGTGTGTTTCTTTTAATGCACAGAATAAGATGCGATGAGATAATGAATACAGATAGAACGAGTGCAATGACACAACCTATACTTTTTTCGTTCTCGAATAGCGATGCCCAATTACCCTGAAATAATATTGGGCTGAGGTTGATATCAGCAATAATTAACAGAATTATTGAAAGGTAGGGCAACCATGAAAGATTTTTTTCTATAACGTTTAATGCCCTTTCAAAAAATGAAACGCTTGAATGGCTTGGCAAAGGATTTTCTGAGCGAGTCATATTCTTCAGTTTTCAAATAATATTTGCCCGACCAAACAGATAATTATTCCCCTTATGATGCGACATCGGTTGATCGAACCATTTCATATCTAATGAATACTCACTTTTCCATTTCCTGAAATATTCTTTATTGTTCACTTCTCCAAATGATTGTTGATAGGCGATCAAGTAAAATGCAAACTGTTTAGTTATATCAAAAATGGTATCGCGTACAGATAAAGGGGTTTCGCTGATTGACCAGGTTGCCAGAAATAATGAATTGGTCGAATCTGAATTATGATTATCAATAATTTGGCGTAGCATGTCTATATCAGATATACATAAGACTCCACTTTGATTTGCATTGAATGTATCTGAATTATAAACATTGAGTCCAAGTGATTTCAGAAAATAAGTTTGCAAAGCAGAAAATTCTGGAAAATCAAAAATAATATATTTTCCCTTAAAACCTAATTTATAAATTAATCTACACATACTCCCATAGCCACCGCCAAATTCGAAAATCAGATCGCAATCTTTGATTAATGCTTTAGTTTCAATTTCAAAACGAAGAACATGATAGGCATGATGGATAAGGTTTTCGCTGGAATCCGGAAATAAATAATAGGGATATGGATGTCCTATTTCACATTCTCGAATAGCGTCTTTCCATATACTTTCCCACTTAGGGTTATTTATCAGGGAGTTAAACTCAGATTTTGAATATGGCGCATCAAACGCGTACATCGTTTCTAAAATCACATCCCATCGGAGAAATTCTCTTGGATCATTATTTTTCAACAACACATGTAGCTGCTGAACGAACTGACTCCATTTATTTCCAGCCTCAGAATGACAATCGATACCCGGAACAGGTAATGTTAAAAACACTGCTCTTAATTCCTCAATAAGAACACATTCTTCCTCTGAGGGAAGAGCTAACGGTTTATCATGCAGCAATGTTCTAAATCGATGATACCCCTTTTTTACTTTTTTAACTAATTTCATGATATTAATCAGCCTTCTTCAAAACTTAATTAATTTTATACAGCGGTCGCTGAAGACATCGCCCCTCCAGGGTGCCGATCGCGACAAACGTTTTTTGGAGGGGCACCGTCCTCGGTGACCGCTTAATTCAATGATACAATTCGATGTAAATCCGTGAATAAATTCTAAATGACATTTGTAAATACATATTTATTAACATAAGATTTCTTTCACACATCATAAAATACAACTGGAAATTATCCTGAATTGTTTCTTAAATGTAACCGTTCACGGGGTTCAAAGTTCAAGCTTCAAGGGTTCAATGGTTGAAAACTAAGAACATAAAGCCATGTTGCAGAGTTGTTTCCTGAAGGTTTTTTGGTAATTAACCCCTGAACCTTGAACCTCTGAACCGTCAACGTTTACTCTTAAATAAACCAAGGATTTTATAATGAGTCTAAAGGATTGCAAGATTATTGATTTACCCAAAATAGAGGATCATCGGGGAAACCTCACTTTTATTGAAGAAATGAATCAAATACCCTTTAGCGTCAAACGGGTTTATTATTTATATGATGTCCCGGGAGGCAGCGTTCGAGGTGGTCACTCACATAAAAAACAGCACGAGTTTTTAATTGCAGTAAACGGCAGTTTCGATGTAATATTGAAGGAAGGTGAAAATGAAGTACGCCATCACTTAAACAGATCCTATTATGGGTTACATATTCCGGAAATGGTATGGAGAGAATTAGATAATTTTTCTACAGGATCAATTTGCTTAGTACTGAATTCAGGTTTCTTTGACGAAACAGATTATATCCGTGATTATGATGATTTCGAAAAGAACTACAGGTTACATCAATGATCCATCAATTAGCAGATATACACTCAAAATCGATTGGTTTAAATACATCGATTTGGCAATATGTCGTTATACTGGAAAAGGCGCTCGTCGGTAGCAACTGTAATATATGCTCACATTGTTTTATAGAAAATGACGTTAAAATTGGCGACCGCGTAACCATAAAATGCGGCGTCCAAATTTGGGATGGTATTACGATTGAAGATGATGTATTTATTGGACCAAATGCAACCTTTACCAATGACAAGTATCCCCGCTCAAAACACCACATTGAACCAATAAGAACAGTTATTAAAAATGGCGCATCAATTGGCGCAAATGCAACAATTCTCTGTGGTATAACTATTGGTGAAAATGCGATGATAGGTATGGGATCGGTCGTGCTCCATGATGTCCCTCCTAACACTGTTGTTGTTGGAAATCCCGCAAAAGAAATTAAAAAAAATGGTGACCATTGCTAGAGCGACCGATGGCAACAACTACATTTTATTTCACCACAGAGTTCACTGAGATCACAGAGAGAAAAACTGGATAGGTCGTTTTATAGTTTGTCCGAAGATCAAACGATAAAACAATCTCAATCTTTTCTCTGTACTACTATCTGGTATTTTCTTGTTTTTAAAACAATTTTTTAATTTTAATTGATATATAAATTATTGATTTCAAACTGGTTACGATAATACCTTTAAGCCATGAACTGTTCATGGTTAATGTTAAAAAGTTTGAGGAAAAGAGTATGAGAAATAACCCTTTTTCAAAAGGGTTTGTCTCATCAAGAGCGAAGCGAATAGAGGCGTTTTTCTCTGTGTTCTCTGTGGTGAAATATATGTTTTTAGTTTTTCTCTGCGTCTCCGTGCGATATATATTTTTTTTCGCGTATTTTGCCGGTAAAATTTGGTTGCGGCTCTGCCGCGCCAGGAATTCTGTGTTCTTGAGTGAGGCAGTGCCAAACGGGTGGTAATATAATAGTAAAATAAATAAATAATGTGTCTTAAGTGATTTATTATAAATGAAGAGCATAATCCAGCATATCAGAAAAATTCGATTTCGCCTTCTTTCTAAGATGAAGATCGTCAACGGCATCCCGATAATTGCCCAACCCGCTTTATTTTGTGGTAAAGGAAAAATCACATTTAATGGCACTGTTAATGTGGGATATTCACGTTCCCCATGCTTTTTTAGCGGCTACTGTTATTTCGAAGTAAGAACACTGGAGGCAACAATTTTAATTGAAGATGGCACTTACATTAACAATAATTTCGCAGTGATCTCCGAAGGTGCCGGGATCGAGATTGGGAAACAATGCCTTATTGGACCTGGAGTGAGTATTTTTGACTCAGACTTCCATGGTTTGGTAAACCGTTCGGAACCTCAAAAGAGTCCGATTCACATCGGAGACAATGTTTTTATCGGTGCCAATGCCATTATTTTAAAAGGGGTCACAATTGGTAATAATTCAACCATTGCTGCTGGAGCAGTTGTCGCGAAAGATATCCCGGCGAATGTGGTTGCAGCAGGAAACCCGGCAAAAGTCATCAAAGAACTGGCATGATAGAGTTTCTAAATTTAAAGGCAGTAAATCAACGCTATGTCAATGAGATTCAATCAGCAGTTGAACGAGTCCTCAAAAGTGGTTGGTATTTGTTGGGAAAAGAACTCGAACAGTTTGAGAGGAATTTTGCTGACTACTGTGGTTTTAACCATGCCGTCGGTGTTGCCAGTGGTTTAGATGCATTAATCCTAATTATTCGTGCTTACAATATCGGACCAGGTGATGAAATCATTGTGCCATCTAACACCTACATCGCATCAGTTATAGCTGTAACGGCATGTCAGGCAACACCTGTTTTTATTGAACCGGATCCATTAACCCATTTAATTGATCCTGATAAAATTGAAGAAAAAATATCCGAACGAACAAAGGCCATTATGCCAGTCCATCTGTATGGTCAAATTTGTGAAATGGGACGGATTGTATCTTTGGCAAATAAATATAACCTGAAGGTCATTGATGACGCTGCACAGGCACACGGAGTGATGCTTGATTCGAATCTGGAAATAAAAAATTTCAAAAATAGGGCCCTTGCCTTTAGTTTTTATCCAAGCAAAAACTTAGGAGCCATGGCGGATGCCGGCGCTGTTGTTACCAATGATGATGAATTAGTAGATAAATTAAAGGCCTTAAGAAATTACGGTTCCCATAAACGATATTTTAATAAATATCTCGGTGCGAACAGTCGGATGGATGAAATGCAGGCTTCAATTCTTAATATTAAACTACAGCATCTTGAAAACGATAATTTGAGCCGTCGTGACATCGCTGAAATATATCTAAATACAATCGAAAATCAATGCGTGACTCTTCCACCATCTCCCAAAAATCCCAACCATCATGTTTGGCATTTATTTGTAGTTACAACCCCTGAACGAAATAAATTGAGGTCATATCTGGAATCACAGGATATTCAAACGCAAATCCACTATCCCGTTCCCCCTCATAAGCAGAACTGCTATCAAATCTACAATGATATTTCTCTGCCGATAGCAGAAAAGTTAGCAAATGAAGTCCTAAGCCTGCCGCTTTCGCCAGTCTTCGCTAAAAACGATGCAAAAAAAATCGCGGACGCTATCAATGCCTGGAACTGATCAAGCTCTTGTATCTGTGATAATGCCATACTTCAACGGCAGTTATTACATGGAACAGGCAATTCAATCAATACTGGATCAAACCTACGACAATATTGAGATCATTGTTGTTGACGATGCGTCGCCGAATGATGGTGAATCCGCGTTTATCGAACATCTGTCCCAAAAACACAAATTCAAACTAATTACGCATACTACAAATAAAGGAATCCCACCGACATTAGCAGACGCTGCCGAGGCATCAAACGGAGAATTCATCGCTGAATTATCGCAAGATGATCTGTATAAACCAGAAAAGATCGAACGACAGATGGCAGAATTGTTGGACAAAAATCTTGACGCAGTATATGCAATTGGTGACATATTATATGAAGGCAGTGACGAGTTGGTTGTAAGAGATACAGAAAAGCTAAATAAAATTATAGATTCGGGCAATGCATTGAAAATATTAAAGCAAAAAAATCTTTCTGGCATATCGATTCAGGGGCTTTTAGCGAAACGATCCGTTTATCAAAAGGATATCATCCCCATTTGGAGAGATTTTCTACTGGACGATTGGCCGGTAAATATTAGGCTTTTTGAAAGATATAACGTCGGTTTTATGGATCATCCACTTTGGACTAACCGTGCGCATTCTAAAAGTACGAGTCGAAATGTCTGGAAATGGCTGGGGCCACAAATTGAAGTCATCGCACGGATGACGCCTGAACACACAAGAGCTGAAGGAATTGGCAACCGCCTGGCAAGTTTAGCGCGCAGATTACTTAAACAAAATAATGAACCAAATACTATAATACGCCTTGCCGCTGCGGGTCTGATGCTAACTGAATCTCCTGATAAGCAAAAAAAGGCATCCAGAATTCTCAATAAGCTGCCTTCAAAACAAAAAAAAAATATCATAATTGACAAACTAAAACTCATTAACGAGGTTATAGAATGCAAAAACAAACCGTTGATACCAGATAAATCGGGAAATATAGATTGGAAAAATATCGGAAAAAAAATTGCTCATGCAACAAACGCCAAATCAGATAATGAAAGACTTCACTCTATAAGCAATCTTTTATATTCGCTTTCATTTAATTCTCAATCTGGTAAAAAAGCATCTGATCATATGCACACAAATCTTTTGCTTGCTTCTTTACTATTAACAAATGCTACAGATGATGAGTCTAAAATAATTTGTGCCATCAAATCATTACATCCCAAATTTAATGACTTGATTAATGAAAAATGTCGTCTTCTAAAAGAAAAGAGTGGCCGGAGCTTTCGAAACCTTTGGTAAAATTAGTAGTGTCTGTTCCGAATTATCTAAAAGTAAAGCGGCGTTGCCGCTACGCTAAAACTGCATTAACAGTTTTGCCGTCTCGTTTCACTCGGCTCTTGGCTGCTTATTTTATAGTGCTGTAGTCGGGCAATCCGCAGCAATTATGGGTGAATAGAATTTTATGGAGGGTCACCGTCCCCGGTGACCGAAAATGGATTCACAAAAATATATACCAGAATTCGGTCATTGAGGACAATGCCCCTCCAACGCATCCACAATGTTTATTACTACAGCTGTGGACCACACATTCTGGAGGGTCACCGTCCCCGGTGACCGAAAATGAATTGATAACCATAAGTGTCATCTCGGTCACCGGGGACGGTGCCCCTCCAACACGATACCCGATTATCACAAAATCCAGGCTAAATCATTTAACGAACCTTGATACGGCCATAAATTGGAACGCTTCACCAACGTAGCGCGAACCGGGTTTTCACGGACATATTCCAACTTCTTAAGATACATTTCCTGCGAACGCATCTGCGTATCCCAACAATTTCTTAACCACTTTGATTTTAACTCAGAACATTTTATTGACACTTGACGTTTCCAATACCCAACCCATTTGACAACAGAGTTTATTTCCCCGGTTCCGGGTGAACAAAAGAAATGAATATGATCAGGCATGATCAAGTAATATCCTACCGCAAATTTATTTGAGTTATGCCATATATCAATTAATGCCGATTGAAATTCGTCATTATCAAAAATGCGTTTTCTTTCTTTTGAACACACCGTTACAAATAAAATAATTGGTTGGTTATGACGCCGAACTGGCAATGGATGTGCGGGTCGTTTTCGTTTTGGTAAAGATTCACTCATGCTTGTAATCCCCCACAGAAAATTAACAATTTAGCTTACGATCTTAAAATAATTTATCCAATAATACAAACCATACAACATTTGACAAACCGTGTTGGAGTGTTGGAGGGTCACCGTCCCCGGTGACCGAAAATGGGTTCATAAAAATAAATGCCGGAATTCGGTCATTGAGGACAATGCCCCTCCAACACGATACCAATGTTTATTCAAACAGCTGTAGACCAAGCACTGCAGGGTCACCGTCTCCAGTGACCTAAAACGGGTTCACAAAAACGTATGCCGGAATTTAGTCATTGAGAACAATGACCCTCCAATAATGATAGCTATCAGGGTCATCCATATGAGGTTTACCAAATAGTAAACATACTTCTTTTTCCCGAGAAATCTTTTTTTTCGATTATTCAATCACATTTGCGTTATTGCGCATTCCTATCTAATATAGTGTAAGTATTAGTGGTCGGAGAAGTTTAACATATTTGTAACAAAGATATTATACAAAAAACCAAGACACCCCTTAGAAAATTCATCTTGAATACAATGAACTGATAAGAAAAAAATGTCATCTTCTTAAAAGCAAAAGTGGCCGAAGTGCGCGACGTCTATGGTTAAATTAACCGGCTGCGCCGGGGTTTTTATCTGCAAATAGTAACGACTAAGAAACAAGTGCTTATACAATCAAATCAACGCAAAACCCGGACAGGGTCAGGTTTGTAGTCCCGTCTTTAGACGGAAGCCTCAGATGAGCTTTAGCGAGTCAACAGTAGCACGCAAGCGCTGAAGCGTCGTTAAAACTTCCGCCTGAAGACAGGACTACAAAAAACGCACGCTCCTACAAGATAATAATTTCACTAAATATGTACTTTTACCGCAATAATAACGATTGTAGAATACACTACCTATACTATTAAATAAAAATAGAAAAACCTCAGATTCATCAACCTGAAATAAGAAAAGAAATGTATGATGTCCGTTAAATCTATTAAATCAATTATTGGCTATTATGCTGTTAAAAATTTCCTAAAATTACGATGGTATAAGCATTGTGCAAAAAAGCATATTTCAATGATGCCTTTTGTTTATGACGAAGTGGAGACGCTTCAATTAGTAGCTGATAAAAAATATTCTGTAGCTCGATATGGAGACGGTGAGATAGGAATTTGCAAGGGTGAAGGTATATATTTCCAGGAATTTGACAGTCAATTAGCTCAGCGGCTTAAAGATATATTACGGGGGAATTCCATTAAAAATCTACTGGTCTGTATTGCTCCTCATACAACGAGCTGCTACCAACTAACATCCAAAGTAAATACCTTTGTTTACAAATTTATTTCCAGGCGCGGGGAATCGTATACAAAATTACTTGATCCAAACAAGAAATACGGTTCAACGTTTATAAGCAGACCCGATGCATTTGAATTTAAAAATAGTGAATTTCAACACTATACGAAACTTTTACAATCGTTATGGAACGGTAGAGATGTGATTATTGTAACCGGAAAAGACAGTCGATTTGAAATGTTACCGGAACTCTTTGATAACATTCGTTCTCATAAATTTGTCTATGGGCTAAAACAACATGCATTTCGGGATTATGAAAAACTTTTAGAGGAAATAAAATTAGATGCTAAAGAAAAGCTGATACTCCTGGCGCTCGGACCAACGGCAACGATTTTAGCCCATGACCTTGCCATCGCTGGATATCAAGCGATTGACATTGGTCACCTGCCGAATTGTTACAAAGTAGTAAAAAACGGTGTCAGACCCACAAAAATGGGCATCTGTGGAGCGCCGACTCCCGAGACCTCGAACGGAGATAATTAATTGATCATATTAAAACCGTGTTGCGGTTTGGGTAATCAGATGTTTTTATATGCTGTCGCAAGAGCGTTGTCTCTAAAGCATAATACAGAGTTAGCAGTAGATACATCTTACTATTCTGGAGAATTCCAATCCCAGCTTCCCAACAACGTGCATAGGTACTTTGAATTAGATGTTTTTAATATAAACGTCAAAGAAATAACCCACTACGATGACAAGGTTCTTAGACGGGTAAGAAGCCGAAGATTATACAAGAGGATGAGGGCAATATTACCCTGTATTCTATTAAATTCTTTTGGAGAGAAAAAACATTTTGTCCACTTTGTCGAAAAAGGCCCACAATTTGACAAATCCGTTTTAGATTTACCCGACAATGTACTGTTAGAAGGATATTATGTGAGTTACAAATATTTCGATCACTGTTCTGACATTATAAAAAAAGAATTCTCATTTAGGAATTCTCCGGACAACTACAATCAGGAAATGATCAAGAAAATTACATCTGTAGATTCTGTGAGTATTCACGTTCGACGCGGAGATTACGTAACGAATAAAGTTGTAGCTGAAAAGTTCGGCCCCTGCACTCTTGATTATTATAAATCAGCAGTAGCCTATGTTGCTGATAAAATTAAATCACCACATTTTTTTGTTTTTTCTGACGATCCGGAGTGGGTTAATGACCACTTCAAATTAGATTATCCGGTAGACTACCTAACCCATAATGTGGGAAATAAGAACTATGAAGATCTCCGACTCATGAGTTTGTGCAATCATAATATCGTCGCGAATAGTTGTTTTAGCTGGTGGGGCGCATGGCTCAATCAAAACTCTAATAAAACAGTGGTATGTCCTGAACCTGCATTCGACATTTTGGATATAAGAGACGAGGACTTTTATCCTGAAAACTGGGTAAAAATACCTAAATGAACTACCCCGCCGCAAGCGGTCGGGGTATCGGGAAAAAACCTTTAAATAGGAACGCTGCGAGCAGCGGGGTATTAAACCCAAGGCTACGCAATAAAGTAGTATTAATCACAACTTCGACGAGTTATTTCATATGTTCATATGTTCATATGTTCTAACTTTATTTACAGAAAGTCATTGAGATAAAATGGAGTTGACTATTTCCAAACAGGATTAAAAAGTTTTTATTTTTTATCTAAACGATGTAAAATTTCATAAATTTTCATTTACTGTTAAGATCAATCAAGTTTAAAAATTTTAACCTGTACAAACTTTTTGATACGACAATCAACTTGAAACTATCTAGAAAATTCAAACTATGAAAGTTATTATTCTTGCCGGAGGTTATGGAACACGTTTAAGCGAAGAAACCGATATTTTACCAAAACCTATGATCGACATCGGCGGAAGACCTATTTTGTGGCACATAATGAAAATTTATTCATTCTATGGCTATAATGAATTTATTATTCTGCTCGGTTATAAAGGCTATATTATTAAAGAATACTTTGCGAATTATTTTCTGCATCAGAGTGATGTCACATTAGATTTAGCCAATAATAAGATGGAAGTATTGAACAATACGAGTGAACCCTGGAAAGTAACTCTTCTTGAGACCGGTATAAATACTATGACAGGAGGTCGGATACTGCATGCCAAAGATCATGTTGGGAATCAACCATTTATGTTAACTTATGGAGATGGAGTCGCGAATGTAAACCTTGACGAATTATATAGATTTCATAAGTCCCATAAAAAAACTGTCACAGTCACCAGCATTCAACCTGAAGGACGATACGGATCAGTGAATTCTACTGAAGAAGGTAAAATTCAAAATTTCACAGAAAAACCAAAAGGTGATGGATCATGGATCAATGGCGGTTTTTTTGTTTGTGAACCCAATATGTTTCAGTATATAGACGAAGGCGACCAGACAATATTTGAGCGAAAGCCGCTTGAAACACTTGCCCAAAATGGAGAACTTTACTCGTACAAACATCACGGATTTTGGAAGTGCATGGACACATTGCGTGATAAAATCCTGCTCAATGACCATTGGAACAGTGCTAACCCTGAATGGAAGATTTGGAAATGAACAATCTGTTTGGCAGTGTCTATAAAGGTACCAAAGTATTAGTCACAGGCCACACAGGATTCAAAGGATCCTGGCTTGCATTATGGCTTGCCAAGTTAAACGCATATGTGACTGGATTCAGTCTCCCACCAATTTCCACACCAAATCATTACGAGCTTCTCGATTCAGATATCCATTCCCTAGTGGGTGACATAAGAAACTGCGACGAATTAAATACGGTATTTGTTGAAGAGAAACCGGAAATTGTTTTTCATTTAGCAGCTCAGGCACTGGTACGCCCCTCTTATCAAAACCCTTTAGAAACATTCAGCTCAAATATCATGGGTACGGCAAATGTTATTGAAGTTTGCAGAATTTCACCTTCTGTAAAAGCCATTGTGATCATTACAACCGATAAATGTTATGAAAACAAAGAATGGCAATGGGGATACAGAGAGATTGACAGATTAGGAGGTTATGACCCATATAGTGCGTCAAAAGCTTGTGCAGAAATAGTATCATCCAGCTATAGACGTTCTTTTTTTTCAAACACAGATCAATCTAACAAATCCTCTAACGTATTATTAGCCAGTTGCAGGGCCGGCAACGTGATCGGCGGAGGCGATTGGGCGGAAGATCGTATTATTCCGGATATTGTTAGATCTGTAGTAAAATCTGAATCTGTGCAAATTCGCAACCCGTATGCAATACGTCCGTGGCAGCATGTGCTTGAATCATTATCAGCCTATCTAATGCTCGGTCAAAAACTTCTCGAAGGAGAACAATCATTTGCTGAGGCATGGAATTTTGGTCCCGATAACGATCATATATTGAATGTCGAAACCATAGTTAAGACAATGCAAAAAAATTGGCCGGAAATTAAGTATAGTAATTCCCAGGCTGATGGCAGCCTGCATGAAGCTGGAACATTAACTCTTGATTGTACTAAGGCAAAACAAAAACTAAAATGGCTTCCGGTTTGGGATGTTTATCAAACAATTGAAAAAACAACCGATTGGTATCGACAATTCTATGACAAAAACACTGTTTGCAGTTTAAGCCAGATTAACGAATATATAGATTTTGCCAAACAGAAAAAAGCCCGTTGGGCGCAATCATGACTATAGAAGAAACGCCAATCGCAGATGCATTTATAGTGAAAACAAATCAGATGACAGACACTCGCGGTTCTTTTGCTCGATTATTCTGTGAACATGAATTGCAGCAGATCATCAAAACGAAGACAATTAAACAAATTAATTTTTCCCGAACTGATAAAAAAGGAGCTATCCGAGGGATGCACTTTCAATATCCCCCTGTGGCAGAAACAAAACTGATACGTTGTGTACAGGGATCAGTCTATGATGTCGTTGTTGATCTACGAAAAGACTCCAAAACATTTTTGCATTGGTTTGGTACCATTTTGTCAAAAGAAAACGTGGACATGTTTTGTATACCAGAGGGATGTGCTCATGGTTTTCAAACACTTGAAGAACGGTGTGAATTGTTGTATTTACATACTCAATTCTTTTCACCGGAACATGAAGGTGCGATTCATCACAACGATCCAGCGATAAGTATAAATTGGCCATCTCCCTCCTCTGAAGTATCTGAACGCGATCGTAATCATAAATTTATTTCACCTGAATTTGACGGGATTTAATGATGCAATGCAGATTTTGTGATAATCCACTTAAACATGAATTTATTGATTTAATTAATGCACCTCCTTCCAATTCCTTTCTTTCTATTGATCAATTAGAACAACCCGAAATTTTTTATCCTTTAAAATTATTTGTTTGTGATTCTTGCTGGCTTGTACAAATTGATGAATATAAAAATGCAGAAGAAATTTTTAGTAATGACTATGCATATTTCTCTTCATATTCCAAAAGCTGGTTGCAACATGCAGAAAATTATGTAGAAATGATCACTGAAAAACTGCATTTAACAGAATCCTCCATGGTCATGGAAATTGCGTCAAATGACGGCTACATTCTCCAATATTTCAAAAAAAAACATGTCCCGTGCGTTGGTATCGAACCAACAGAATCCACCGCAAAAGTTGCAAGGGATAAAGGGATTTCCATCATATCCGAATTTTTTGGTTGTGATCTGGCGAAGAAACTGAAACGTGATGGATATTCGCCGAATTTGATTTTGGGGAACAATGTGCTTGCTCATGTCCCCGACATTAATGATTTCGTTGAAGGATTGTCTATTCTTTTGCCACCGAATGGCATTATTACAATGGAGTTTCCACATTTAATGCAACTCATCGAAAAGAATCAATTTGACACGATATATCATGAACACTATTCCTATTTTTCCTTACATACTGTTGAATCAATTTTTAATAAATTTAATTTAGTACTTTTCGATGTTGAAGAACTAAAAACTCACGGCGGCTCTTTAAGAATTTATGCAAAACACAGGTCGCATTCTGCATGGAATACTACACCAGCTATAGGTGCATTAAAAAAAGAGGAAATCGACCGGGGTATGTTGGATATTAAATTTTACAAAAAATTTCAGAATGCAGCAGACAAAATAAAATATTCACTCGTATCATTTTTAATTGAGAAAAAGCATCAAGGTAAAAAAATTGTAGCATATGGAGCAGCGGCTAAAGGCAATACGCTACTCAATTATTGTGGCATAAAAAAAGATCTCATATCATTTGTCGTCGATGCCTCTCCCCACAAACAGGGAAAGTATTTACCAGGAGTTCACATCCACGTTGTTGCGGAGAAAATCCTTAAGAAGTTTCAACCAGATTTTGTCTTAATTCTTCCCTGGAATATCACAGAAGAAATAGCCAAACAATTATCCTATATAAAAAAATGGGATGGACAATTTATTGTACCAATTCCTAAGTTAAAGGTTTTTTAAAGGATCCCCATGAAGATATTAGTTACCGGTACCACCGGGTTTATAGGGAATTATGTGATCAGGCAATTGCTCCATTATGGGCTTGAAGTTGTCGCCACCTCAAGAAGCAGTGAAAAAACAAAATCATGTGAATGGTTTTCTTCTGTACACTATGTTCTCAGCGACATTAACACGCCAAATGACAATCATTATAAACTATTTGATAAACCGGATAAATCTATGGCGATAATAAACGGTTGGTGTAGATCTTGCTGTTAGACCTATGTATAATACTTTTCATTCGCAAGCTTTCCAGATGACCACTTCGAGATATTCCTTGAATG
>JAJFLO010000509.1 GCA_021772675.1 Verrucomicrobiota bacterium
GAAGATATTTATTTATAACATTCAATTTCACAATGTTTTATAAATAAATTTAAATATTGATAGGAAATATTAGATTTTAAGAGGAGAAGCGAAGTTGAACAAATATAGCTACCTCTATTTTCTGAATGAAAATCAGTGCAAACAAGAGATCGATATGCGAATCTTCTGCAACACTTCATTGGAGGGCAGGTAACGAATTTTGAATATATGGACCGTTTCGATGAAATCTCTATTGATCTCAATCGAGCCGATCCCGCTGTCGATGAACTTTTCCGAGCCATATGGGTTACTTACTGCGATATTTGCAAACACAAGATGACAGGTGATTATGCCGTTGAGGGAGAGAGCAAGAAAACGGTATTGCGGTTCATACTCTTTTTACATTCTGACTTCCCGTTTGAGTGGCCAACCACAAAAGTAAGCGACTTCCTACTCAACTTGCTTAGCATGGGACTTTACGGAAAGCTGAAGAAACCTGATCCCGCTAGGATCGATGGAAACGAGGATGTTTGGCCCTTTTTCCGCAGAGAGGACTACGAATACGCGGTAGCACATCCCAAACTACTCAATGGAAAATGTCCAATTGGATAGCCAAGGGGCTCACGCCCCCAGCCTCCACACCATTCGCCGCGGCGAATCCGCACAGGGCGATTCCCAACCAGATTAGTGCAAGTAAGCGCCGACTATTAACTAGCCCGGTCGGACTTCGATGTCATAGTCAAGCCTATCATTGATCTCTGTCGTTGTGCACGCATTAAGAAAGGTGATATTTCGGCAAAGGCACTACATACAATTGCAAATATATTTGGGGAAAAGAAAAAAGAATTTTACATAGATGCCTTAAATGATCCACAGATTTATGCTAAATGGATGGCTATAACATGTATATCAAAATACTGTGGAATGGAAGGCGTGTCCTCGGTTATTCGGCGTGTCAAAAAAATCTTAACTCCTAAACGCGGACCTGAGTATAATCGAACGAAAGCAGGAGTTGGGGGACATACTGAGATCACCGACGCGGTTATATTTGTCTCACAATTTTCCTCATCAGATGTAGACAGTTTCCACCAGTATCTTGTAGATAGATGGGAGCGCCTTTGGGAACACGAAAAGGTTACATTTCTTACAGGGAACTTTACCCATCTACGCCTTGAATTTTGACGCTCCCATTTCCAGAGACGATTTCTCCGATTTTCTTTGCGCTGAAACCCACATCCTGGCAAATTGAGATTGCTGGATTTTCCTGATCAGGTGACATAATCCACATCATCCCGATGCCCATATTAAACACACGATACATTTCATCATTCGCGATATTGCCCTTTTCTTGAATCAGGGTGAAAATTGGTGGGATCGGTAGCTGATTAGTCTGAATTTCAGCATCAACATAGTCTGGTAGGATTCTTGACACATTGTCATATAAACCGCCACCGGTAATGTGGGCGATTCCATGAATCAGCATATTAGTTTTCAAAGCCGCTTTAATGGCCTGCCAATAGCAGAGATGCGGTTCAAGCAACGCATCTCCAATATGTTGTGATGTTCCATTTATCGAGGAATTGACATTCAACTTTGAGTCATAAAAGAGCACCTTTCTCGCCAGACTATATCCATTGGTGTGCAACCCGCTTGAACCAATACCGACGATGACATCCCCAACTTTTATGCGTCGACCTGTTATCATTTTCGAGCGATCAACAACACCGGTAATGGATCCGACTAGATCGTAATCGTCACCATACATTCCCGGCATTTCTGCAGTTTCACCTCCGAGCAATGCAATCCCCTGGCGAGCACAGGCTTCTGCGATACCATTAATAACGTCTTCATATAGCGGACTTTTCAGTTTACCTATGCCCAAGTAGTCAAGAAAATACAGGGGTTCGGCTCCCTGACAGGCAATATCATTAATGCAGTGATTTACAATGTCGTGGCCAACCGTTCGATGGTTATCCATCAAAGATGCTACCATTAATTTGGTACCAACGCCGTCGACGCTTGAAACCAAGACCGGTTCTTTATACTTGGAAAAATCAATTGCAAATAACCCGCCAAATGTGCCGGTTTCCTGAATAACTTCATCTCGATAGGTATTTTTAATACTGTCTTTAACATTATTCATTAGAGAATGTGCAAGATCAATATTAACCCCTGCCTTGTCATAAGATGTCGATTTATTTGCCATTTTTTCCGGTTCCTTTGCTAATTCGAGTTGACCAATGATTAATCACCTTTAGATTTAACCCTTGTTTTTAAGGCTTATTTTTGCATAGTTTGCACGATTTGGGATTTTGGTGCCTCTACATTTTCAGGCTGCGAATCGCCTAAGCTCATCGACAAAGCAATTTACGTATCCAAACGGGTACTTATTTAATCTATTATTTAGAACAATGCAATAGCGGAAAAATTATAAAGGAGTAAAAAAAATGGCTAAAGTTGGAATTAATGGTTTCGGTCGAATTGGACGAATGGTATTTAAAGCGGCATTAAATAATCCCGACGTTGAAGTTGTCGGGATTAATGACCCATTTATTAACGCAGAATATATGATATATATGCTGAAATACGATACTGTTCATGGCAGATTTCCCGGGACAATCGAAACAAACGATGACAAATTAATTGTAGATGGGAAAGCCATTCAGATCTTCCAGTCAATGAATCCTGAGGAAATAGCATGGGGTTCATGTGGCGCTGATACAGTCGTTGAATCCACGGGAGTATTTACTACAATTGATAAAGCTGGAGCACATTTAAAAGGCGGTGCAAAAAAGGTAGTAATTTCAGCACCATCGGCTGATGCACCTATGTTTGTAATGGGCGTTAATCATAACAGTTATACAAGCGACATGACCATTGTTTCTAATGCATCTTGCACAACAAATTGTTTAGCACCGCTTGCAAAGGTAATTCATGACACTTACGGCATTATTGAAGGGCTGATGACAACAGTACATTCAGTTACAGCTACACAAAAGGTTGTTGATGGTCCGTCTATGAAAGATTGGCGTGGCGGACGTGCTGCGTGTTACAATATTATTCCTTCAAGCACTGGTGCAGCAAAGGCAGTTGGAAAAGTTATTCCATCATTAAACGGCAAATTAACCGGTATGGCATTTCGAGTTCCGACTCCTAATGTCTCAGTTGTTGACCTGACATGTCGACTTGAAAAAGGATCTAGTTATGATGCCATTAAAGCGACAATGAAAGCCGCATCCGAAGGAGCTTTCAAAGGCATCATAGGATATACCGAAGACATGGTAGTTTCATCAGATTTCATCGGTGAAACATGCACATCGGTTTTTGACGCAAACGCCGGAATTGCATTAAATGACAATTTCGTAAAATTGGTCTCCTGGTACGATAATGAATGGGGATATTCCAGTAAAGTTGTTGATTTAATTGTTCACATCTCCTAATTGAGTTAGTTTATTGTTTTCTTATTTTAATAAATTATCCCAATGAATCTGTATTTGTTACGGCATGGGTTAACTCGTGCTAGCTTAAATGGCAAATGCATACATAGTATTGATCGGGAAATTCGATATACCAGGTAGAGATGCACAAGCATCGTGTTTCGCACTGGATCAATAATATAAGGAACTCGATTATGAATTTACCCCTCTTAAAAGAACTCGACTTGCCAATCAAATGCTTTAAGACAGGTCAAACAATCCTCAAAAAAGGTGACAATAAGTCTAAGGTCTATATTCTGTTGGAAGGTGGAGTATCGGTGACAGTTGATAATCATTTAATTTCAAAAGAGTTTACACCTGGCACAATTTTTGGTGAGATTTCATCCCTTCTAAATATGCCAAACGTCGCAACTGTTACGACGGTTGATTCTAGTAAATTTTATGTCATTGATAAATTTTTAGATTATTTAAAGGGTAATTCTGAACTTGCCGTTAACATTTCACAAACTTTAGCATACCGTCTGGTTTTTATGAATGAACATTTCGTAGAAATCAAAAACCAAATCAATCAGGTTCAGGAAAACCTGAAGGATTACATGCCCGTATTCCAATCGGATAAAAAATCCGCGCCAAAAACAAAGAGAAAATGACGATCATAAAATTATCCCTGAATCCGTGACAAGAAGTATAAAACCAGTTACCTAATAGGTATTTTACCGTTCTGCTATTGCAAAATGGCTTTCTTTTACTGCATCTGCTTCGTTATCAAACTGTTGACGATTGCCACGTCACTGGTATTGCGTTGCTGAACATCTGTTCAGCCTGTCTTGCTAGGCTCGGCTCGCTCTTGATGCCCAGCCAGCATCAGGCCAGCTCTCCCGCATGCTGGATCGGCTACAGTGGTTACGGCAACTAAAAATTTGATGGCTCGCAGCTACATAAAAAGATCCCGTTCGAAAAGGTATTACGACCGCGCGCTTGCCTATTTCGGATAACGTTTTCGTTTTTACGGAGGTATATTCGATGCTTGAGCATCGGATTTGCGCCGAAAAGACGAAAAATTGCCGAAAGAGACTGGCGCCCTTAGGGGTGGGGCGGATAAGGGGCATCTTTCGACGGCAATCGCTAAGTCAATACCTATGAGGTGTTAACGTGAGCAATCACCATCGAAACCTGACCCATATGCGCTCCCAACGCGGTTCGCAAGACCTTTTCGAACGGGGTCTAAAAAGAAAACCATCACGGATTCACGTTATCCAATTCAAACGTCTAATTTTTTCAATATGATCGCATTCGCGAAACATACGTCTGTGTCATTTCATTTATTTGAGTGAAGATTAATTTGTCAATGAAAACTGAACGAATTCAACGCATCCTTCATCTATTACTGTTTTCATCGGTTTTTTTTTCCTATAGTTACTTTTATAACGGCGCATCGTGGAATCATAATTCCAGACTAAATGTCATTTATTCTTTTGTCGAACCCGGTACAACCGATTACCATTCCTTTCGGATCAATCGATTTATAACCGATCCAGAAATGGGTAAAAATACGGGTGATTGGGCGACCTACAAGAACAATTACTATTCGAATAAAGCACCGGGCATTGCATTATTGGGAATTCCTTGTTATTACCTTATTTATCATGTCGAAACCATGATCGGCATCGACCCGACCGATGACGTCCATGCGCTTATAAATGCTTATCTGTTAAACATCCTGCTTACCGTACTTCCAATTTCATTGTCGGTATTATTTTTCTTCAGGATAGCACTCAATCTCGGTCATCAAAATTACTATTTTGCACTGCTTGCAACCTCAGCATTGTATTGGGGTACACTAATATTTCCTTATAGTAGCCAACTATGGGGCCATGTAACTGCCGCAGCATTTGTCATCATTTCACTCTATTTTTTTATTAATGATCTTGATGCCCATTCACATAAAAACAAAAAGAAATCAAATTTAGATGATGGTCCAATTAATGAAAAACCAGTTCCGTCGGTTTCACATCTAATAATTTGTGGTTTTTTTGCTGGCCTGGCCGTTTTAACTGAATATTCGTGCATCATCGTTGCATTTATGTTTGCAATTGGAATACTGCGTACAAATCATCGAATTCAAATATTGAGTTATCTCGCAGGGGGTACTATTCCGATTATATTGTTCGCCCTATATCACAAGTCATGTTTTGGGTCATATTTCACACTGGCAAATGTATATAATAATCCCTATTTTTTGAATGATGGATATATTGGTTCATTGTTCGGGAGTTTCAGTACAGAAGCATTGTGGGGAATAACGTTTTCATCTTATCGTGGAATGTTTATTTATATGCCGGTATTGATACTCTTCATTCCGGCGTTGCTTGAGCGAAAGCAATTTAAATATGATCTTGTGTTCTTGATGTGTGTAGCAAACATTTTTTGTTTCATATTAATGAATGTTACGTTTAATGGTTGGCATGGTGGTGCATGCTTTGGCCCTCGCTACTTAATCCCAATTATGCCCTTTATCATCATTCTTATTTTGGCAACATTCTATAATAGACCTTACCGTTTTTTTACATTGTTGCTCCTTTTGCCTTCCATATTCAATATGTTTTTAGGGACGGTTATTTCTCCGCAAGTGCCTAAAAATGCAATTAATCCCCTACCCCGTTATTATGATGGATTCAAATTAACAATTAGAGGTTATAATAATTTACTACACCCTTGGACATTCCCGATTCGATTACAGGAGAAAATAACCCCGGAAATAAAGAAATATTCTGCATTCAATTTAGGAGAAATGATTGGTCTAAAAAGTTCATCCTCACTTTTACCTTGGGTCATTTTTTTACTAGGAGCAGGATTATTGACTAAAGTTTCAATCGATCTATTAAATGCCAGAAAAAACGAAAATTCAGTTGAAATTGATTGATTTTTTAGGTAATATATTTAGTATACATTCAATAAGCGGATAAATATTAATTATTAGAGCTGAGACTCAATCGGAGAAAATCCATGGCTGATGAAAAAAAGCCCGATCTTAAACTGACTATAAAACAACCGAAAAGACCAGTAGATGGCGGTCCGATTCCCGACATATCTCAAGCTGACAATAAACCTCCAGCAATACCTCTGGGAAATTCGATTACAGATAAAAAACCTCCAGTTGCTCCAGATGCAGGTAAAAAGCCCAACTTAAAAATCACGGTAAAACAACCCAAACGGCCCATTGAAGGAGTAAGGAGAATATCTCCACCCGCTGCTCCTTCTCCAACTGCAACAAACCGGTCAGTTGCAGCTACTCCTACAATGCCTGCTAATGATGCTAAACCTAATTTAAAAATGACGATGAAGCAGCCCAAAAGAGCAATGGATGGACCAAGGGGACCTGCTGCGGCAAGTCCAACACCTGCTCCGGCTCCAGTTGCAAAGGCTGCTCCTGTAGCCTCTGTTAAAGATGATAAGCCCGACTTAAAAATGACAATGAAGCAGCCCAAAAGGGCAATGGATGAAACAAGCCAAACCCTTAGGCCAAAACAAGCACCAGTAGCCTCTCCGAATCCAGCTGCCATCAAACCTAAACCTCCCCCGCCTCCAGCAATTAAAAGTCCTGTTGAAGAATCAGTTACCGAGATACCCGGAATAGTTGATCCTTCTAAAGCACGCGATAAACAAAGTGATGGAGGTGAAGAAAAAAGTAATCTTAGTAGTGACACGGTCGTCTTGAAAGTAGTAAAAGAGAAGAAAAAGAAGCTTGCTGGAATATTATCTCAAAGTCAAACAATCCGACTGCGACCTTCTGGAGGTGACGATAAAGCAGCTAATAGTTCATCAAGGGAAAATCAAGCGACATCCACACCAGCGCCAACGCCGCTTACCAAGGGTACCTTAAAAATTAAAGCGCCAGCAACTCCAGGTAGCGGTATTAAATCTGCTCCTGTGACTCTTCAAAAATCTGCGTTAAAGATTAAGACAACATCATCAAATGAATCGAAAAAACTGGGATCGGCTGCTGCTCAAGCACCATCTGGCGGTACGACGTCACAACCTACGACTAAAGCAACTTTGAAAATAAAAGTTCCAACGGGTGGCGGTCAACAATTAAAATCAACATTAAAGATCAAATCGCCTGTTGCAGCGGGTGGAACAAGAGGTTCCGGTGCTCCTGTAGGTACTGCGGGGAAAGGTCAGGCAAAATCAGGTAAAGCATTAAAATTAAAAGCCGTTTCACGTGCCCAACAGCCCGACGGAACCGCACAAAAATCTGCCGCGACAAAAACGGCGGCATCAGAAGCTAGAGCAAAACAGGTTTTCCAGGGACAATCAACGAGTCAGGCAGGAATTGAACCAGGCATTGTTTACGTGCTTTCTGCCGTGGCATCATTAATTGCCGTTGGAATTACGGCCGCTTTAATGATTTCGCAATACTATTCACTATTTTAAGGGATTTATTTATTAATCTTACTTATAGCAAATTCCCCTTCCATTTATCGTTTTCAATTCTCGCCACGTCCTAAACATTACTGAAAACATATAGAATATTGCGATCCCACCACATTTTTTTACTATAGATTAACTATTTTTTTATAATCAAATTTTATATAGAAAGCAATACATCAAAATTTTGGACACGTTGTTAGTTCAAAAAAATCGTTGAGATAACCTTTAAAACTGTGAATTAATTAAAATTTAAAGAATAATTTAAAATGAAGCAAATTATAAGTTATATGAAGGAAGAATATATCATCGAAATTAAAGGTAATGATAATTCAGATGCATTGAAGCAACTGATGGAAACCGTAAAAAAGAACAATATTCTTCCTGATCCTGATATGTTTTATGAAAAGATAAAGGAAAGAGAAGAGCAATCTTCTACAGCGATTGGTTTAGGAGTTGCGATTCCACATGCACGTATCGAAACCTTAGAAGAAATATTCATTGTGCTTGGTCGATCAATCGATGGGATAGATTATGTAACTCCAGATGGGACTCCTGTTCATCTCATCTTTTTAATCGGTATTAATTCAAATCAATCTGAATACCTGAAAATTCTTTCACGAATTTCCTGGTTAATCAGAAACGATGAATTTAGAAAAAATCTATTCTCCTGTGCCACGACACAGGACATTTTCCATTTGCTTAAAGAACATAATTAATATCTCCTGCGCTTTAGGAAAATTTAGTTACCACCTAGGTAAAAATAAAGTGATCAAATTTGCTGTAGCTTTTGCCAATGCGATTAAATAAAACCACAGGATCACAGTCCGCCATGGCGGAAATAGCTCGGTTCTTTTGAGGATTTTGTGATTGAACATCGGTTAAATATGCATTAAAAATGGACGTCGAAATGTTTAGTTTATTTTTGTCCAACTACGAACCTGAATAATTCATCAGTATTCTGCTGCGAGCCATAATCTCTGCTCAAATAAGCCGATTAACTCAATTTTACATCTCAGTGAATGAAAATTCACTTTCATTGTGAAATTTTCTCTAATCAATTTATTATGAGC
>JAJFLO010000510.1 GCA_021772675.1 Verrucomicrobiota bacterium
TGCTACGCAAAGCGGCCATTTGCGGGGCCAGAGCAGGTGCTTGAATATATTTCACGCTACACTCACCGTGTGGCAGTATCCAATAATCGTCTGCTTGAGATCAACGATGAATTCATCAGGTTTGGCTATCGTGATTACAAAGACCATGACACGGTGAAAACGATGGAACTCACACCAGTCCAGTTTATTCGACGGTTCATGTATCATGTTTTGCCTAAACAATTTACGCGCATACGTCATTACGGTTTTCTGGCCGGAAACACGAAGAAAAAGGTAGTCCCGGCGATCCGCGATTTTCTCGACACAGTCCGTAATACTGTCAGGAAAGCCCGCAAGGAATCTGCGATTGTTCTGGAATCCATTTTAGATGTATGGAAACCCCGATGTCCTGTCTGCAAATCAGGATTTATGAGGACAATTGAGCATCACTTCGGTTTCGCCGGCGCAACGTAAATACAGAATGCCGTGAACATTAACATTGAGCGTGAACACCAAACCGACAGCTGTAGCGGACCGGTACGTCCTGAGCAGAAAAAATGGGTGTTTCAGATTATTAAAACGAAAAAATTTAAAGACGGATGTTTAGGAAAAATGCCTTGTCCGTCAAATTCAACGCCATATCTTATTAAATTCCGTTGACAACGGTTGAATTCCAATTTAGAAACCGTAACTTTCCCCATAGGTACAGCATTAAAACGGGATACAGTTCAAATTAATGAACTCCGGCTGCACGACTTCACATAACAAGCCGTTCAACCAAACATCCCTGTGACTTTCGCGATCAATGATAAATTCCAATCCACATATACTTAAATCAAAATCAACATCACCTCGGAAGGATGTTGGTTAACTCAATGATATGGGGAAAAATGAGCGAATTGGATAATAGCGAAGATACAATTGAAGCAAGTTACGCTTTTAATATTGGTGTTCTTATTGGTTACTATCATAGATCCTGGGAAATAGAAGAATCAAGGCAGAAAATAATAAGAAAAACACTCTTTTTTATGCTCATAGGATGGCTCAATGTGTTTAGCATCTCAGTCTTTTTCGTTTTGTTGGACAATTGGGAAATGAGCAAAAACCTTGTCAATGCTGGTTTTCCAAAATGGGTAGCATTGTTTTCTTATTTTATATCCATCTCTTTCCCTGTCGGAATTATTATTTGGCTTATTGGCGTGCTTATCCAATAAATGCTATATCATGACACTTGAGTTAATCCTGAATACTCGCCGCTTCGCTATGAGTATCCAGAATAGCTCAGTTTAACGTTATATGAAGTCGCTCCGCGACGGGCTTTTATGTTGTATTCTAAGGTCTTGAATTTGCGTTAGTTTGGGCTATATTCAGAGGTCATGCATGGCACTCCTATTACCCGCCCGAAATTTGAAGTTGCGGACATCTTTCGACGCTATATGTTTCGATATACTTCAGAGTTCAAGATGTCCCTTGAGCAATGGACTGTGTTTCGCGCGCTGGTTGGATGTCGAACCGCGATTCTGGGGTATCATGAAGATGGGTCAGCGGGGTCACACCTGCGTCATTGCGTTTTTTTTTGTTTTATCTGAGACGATATCGAAGGACATCAGGTTCAGTAATGCTTTAAGGTGGGAGAACTGCGTGGAAACGAACTGGATTAATTCTGCTGGACAGTAGAACCCGATCAGGTTGATCAAAAACGAATCCTATCCTGTCGGAAACGATTCGCAAAAATTCCGACAAGATCAATATTAACATGTGAAATTTAGAAACAAAACAGATATCAAAGCGATTCATGCAATCCTTATTACGCGCCGCTTCGCTTTACTTAATAAGGATGCATGTTCTCTACGTTATGTTTACGAATTTACGATGTTATGAAGATTATCATTCCCAAAATCAATAAGGAGCCATATCACTCTTTGACGAAATCAGACGTGAAGTTGATTTTCAAAATAGCTCCCAATGATTGGACATCAGAAATTAAAGTTGTGATATTAAGTGCCGAACCGTTTAAAAATTCACATTTTGATAGACCAGTGATCTATTCTGGATATTCTAGTCGATTGAATATACTATCTAGAGGTCTAACTAAAGATGATATTGCGAAAGAGGTATTTCGTGAGTTAGGCCTCAGAGGAAGGCTGGCTCAAACAAGCTATTGCAATCATATTCCAAAGTCCGAGCTTGCGAAATTAGATAATTGCATAAAACCATACCTAAAAGAATTCCTCAAACAACTAAAACATAACCAATCGGTCCAGACTAACACAGTATCACCCTGAAATCTTCATGATTATGACGTAACCATACGATTTATTGAGTATGGGATAACCATTTGAGCTTAACAATAACCTTAATTGTAATTTTTATGGTTATTTTAACAAAATAAATAGGTTAACCATATTTTGAGGTTAAATCACATAGTTAACTTAAATCAATGAAAACTTCAGGTATCACCGCCGGTCGTTCCTCCCTCTGGTGATACTGTGTAGCTAGAGCCCATTCGAAAAGGGTATTTTGAGTATAAAATTTCTATATTCTTCACGGAATTGGACTTGAATAAATTGCGTAACATGTTATCTTGCAATAATTTAAAATCTAATTTAAGTTACCATGGAGGCAACAATGAT
>JAJFLO010000052.1 GCA_021772675.1 Verrucomicrobiota bacterium
ACCTCGCTTCACAGCGACGCCCTTGCCTTTGGCTAGTAGTTAACATAATGTACTTTAAATTAAACATTACGGTGATTCTCCTACAGGGGACTTTCACCCCATTAGATCAGCGCCCATGTCGGGCGTACACAATCGGATCCAGGTAATGGAGTGCCGCTGCGCTTCACTCCATACCTGATCCTATACGGCAAGGAAACTGATACTACAACAAAATTTGGTGCCACTTGGTTTTACTTTTCAACTATTCTTTCATTTACCCAAAGGAGTAAAAAAGTGAATTTGAGAATCCTTCTTGTATTATTAGCTACTATCGTGTTTGTAAGCGGTTGTGCAACGACTTCACGAACTCCCATTGTGTTAAACGAAGGTTTTTGGCAACAAGAAGAGAAAAAAGTGGGAGTTGTTATGACGACCATTCCTGAACTCAATGTATACTTGCCAGGAGCGAATTGCTTACTTTGTATTGCGGCTGCGGAAGCCGCGAATTCGAAACTTAGTGCACATGTAGCCAGGTTGTCCATTGAAGATTTACCTAAGATGAAGGAGCTTCTAGCCAATCAACTGATAGAAAAAGGGGTTCATGTATCTGTTATTAAGCAGCCTTTGGAGTTAAGTGAATTACCGAAATATAAGTATAGTGCAGAAAATGCTGCAAAAAAAGATTTCACAGGCTTTAACAAAACCAACAAAATTACACATCTCCTAGTTATTGACCTGACCATGCTGGGAATGCATCGAACTTATTCCAGCTATATCCCGACGAGAGATCCTAAAGGAGTTTTTGCTGGAAGTACCTATCTTGTTAACTTAGATACCAATACGTATGAGTCGTATACACCGATCAAAGTTTTTAAATCCGTTGATGATAACTGGAAAGAACCGCCAAATTATCCAGGACTGACGAATGCCTTTTATCAGGCTTTGGAGACCGGTAAAGCAACAATCTTGTCTGCTTTCGCTAAGTAGATTTTGGAGCTGGTAACAACAAATTTTTTAATGCTGCGAACATTTTCGTTTTCTTAACACTTCGGATCTCTAAACGACATTCTTATATCCTGGAGACAATTTCATCATGCGTTTTATTCTCGCCATTTTTTTCTCCGCTTATATTTCTGGTTGTTCGACCTCTCGATCACCCTATATCACCCCTATAAAATCTCAGATAAACCTTCAGTCTGATTCAGATTTTTATCTAAAAATACCTTCGGATATTCATGTCACGTTCAGAGGCTTAGTCAGCTACGATGATGTGGAAGGTGGGCAGTACAATATGTTGTATCCCGGTGATACAGCGGCAGTGTTTTTTGCAGCTGTGATTACACACTCGGTAGTCGCAGAGTCTGTGAAGAACACTCAAAAACAAAAACTTCAAGATTTAGCAGATGAAATAATTTTGCCCTACCAAAGTTCCATTTCTCGCATCAAAACCCAGGATTTGGCAAATCGAACAGTACAACAACTACGCCAGACTAGAGCTATTTGCATCCAAACAAATAGTATGGAAAATTCCGATTTGATAGTAGAAAGTCGCCCTGTTTTTTTGATGGCTAAAAATGAAAAAAACATTTTACTCAAAAATATCATAATTGCGTATTCCAGCGATAAACCTTCGCAAGTTGTCTATCGGAATATGATTGAAGTGCTATCTCTGCCGTTCTCGGCGAGAAATGCACAGTCTTACTGGCTTGAAGGCAATGGAGCTAAGTTAGCTAGGGCGAGTGAAGAAATGTATGCAGAGTCAATTGCATTGGTTATTGCCGATATTAAGAACACGCTTGCCGATAGTAGCAAAGAAAAAACTTTTCATTATTTCCAAGATGGACAAAAGATGTATGAACGTGGGCGATTAGTGAGTGAAAACAATGACCGCATAGCGATTCGTACTTTGCGGGGTTGGCTTAAATCGATACCCATCCAATCAAAATCTAAAAATTGATAGGAAAATTGGCTTGACACTCTAGCTCATGATACCACCACCAGTGGCACTATTAGGATCCGTCTTCACCTTTCAATCAAGAAATTTTGGATTCATTATAATATGATTCATAAGTCTACTTTTGAGGTAGTCGAAAAAAGCGAATCCCCCGATTTCCACTATAGAAACACAGGGACAGGAGAAGATCTGTTTATTGAGAGAACAATAGCCACAAATTCACCATAAGATCTGATTGATTTTGGAAAATTAATGAAAGGTGAACAGCCTGAGATGAAGTTGCACTGGCCTTCTTTCGAGGAACATTTGGCTTGCTACATTAAAAACATTTCCAAAAAATTTTCAGCTTCCTACGGTAATAATTGTGCATTAACCGAATTTCATATGGGACCCGTGTGGGATTGGGATGATCCCGCACATAGATTGTCACATCCTCAGGATGAAATTGACTATTCGCAATCACCTTTTGAGCGTGGAGTATGGCTATTGCACTGGAAGGAGATTCATAAACTTGACAAATAACTTCATAACATTTCTCTTCACTCTAACGGGAATCCACTGCCGCTCCTTCCCCGTAGGTGAGCTTGACATTGGCATGACATTCGAATCTGATCTGAGCCATTGAAAAACATGTGTTGGGGAACTAAATTATAAGTATGAAAACTCAAATTACATATTGGACTGAGCCGGATGGTGCTTACTTGGGGTACCTCAACAGTTACCCTGATCACTGGACGCAGGGGACTGATCTAACCGATCTTAGAGAACATCTCATTGATCTATACAAGACATTCTCGGGTGATGATATTCCGGGTATTCGAAAAGTAGAGGATCTCGAAATCGCGTGAAGAGACGTGACCTCATAAAGTCTCTGGAACGGGCGGGGTGTGTTCTCTTGAGACACGGCAGTAAGCACGATATCTATCATAATCCTAATTCGGGAGCGTCTCAGCCAATCCCACGCCATAGAGAAATCAATGAGCGACTTTCCAAGAAGATCATCAAGGATCTCACCGAGGAATAAAACGCCAACCAACCATTTCATCTAATCACCATTACACTGGAGCTTCATGATAATAGATGAATTCATCCGTTATCGTAAAATAATATTCACGTATCTTTATAGGAGGAACAATGAGCCATTCAATGCTTATTGAAGTGCTTAACGCAAGCCAAAAATGGATTAATAATTTCAATTTAGGAAATATTGACGATTGCGTAGCATCTTATTCAACGGATGCAGTCATGAACGCATTGCCCACGGGAACATTTACTGGCACTCTTGAAATAAACTCTTTTTGGCGCCCATTTATAGAATCAGGGGCGACTGATTTAAATTACAAAAATGTTTGGTTAAAACAAGTTGATAGCAATACAGTCCATCTAGGTGCAGACTGGAGTATGAACGTGGGAAGAGGAATCATTACGCTCGAAGAATGGAAAAAACAGAGCGATGGTATGTGGAAACTTGAAAGAGATGATTTTGAGGTACAAGAGCAATTCGGTACATAGATACAGCAAATGATTCCCAAACGATCTCGAAGTGACTATCCCAGGCTCGCTGCATCGCTTCAACAACTTTTGCATGATTAATTAATCAGGTTAGACCTCTAAAAAACTAATAAGGATATAATTTATATGAGAGCAAAACGACGACACATCCGAATATTGCAAGCCATAGTATTAATCTTCCAATTGAATTCATACGCCGAGCCTAGACCAAATGGAAACACAGTAGATGTATTACTGGAGGGCTATGTGAAGCCGATCGAAGGGCGTGAATTTCTACCTGGGGCCACGGACAACGGTGCAAGAAAAGTCGCCTCAACAATAGCTTTGGTGAAGGGTGATGGCGTTTTGATCGTAGTCGATCCAGGGATGGTGACAGATGCAGGATTAATCACCAAGTCGCTAATCAATCGCAACGTAAAATCGAAAGACATAACCCATGTTTTTATTAGTCATCACCATCCTGATCATACGATAAATATCGGCCTTTTCCCTAACGCTGAAGTGATTGATTTCTGGGGTAAGTATAAAGGGGATATTTGGCAAGATCATAAAGATGGATATGAATTAGCTCCTGGCATCAAAGTTCTCAGAACTCCTGGACATACGAAAGAAGATGCGTCGTTGGTAGTAGAGACGGGAAAGGGAATTTTCGTATTTACCCATCTCTGGTGGTTTCCCAATATGACACCCGAAAATGATCCTCTTGCGTGGAATCAAGAGGTACTTGAAAAACACAGAGAACATATCTTAAAAATCGCAGATTGGATCGTTCCTGGTCATGGGAAAATGTTCAAGAATCCTCATCGCAAATCCGACGAACCAAAATAGTCATTTTCAAGATAGGCCATAACAATCAATAAATTGCATAACATGGCACTTCACACTAACTGGGAATCCGCAGTTGCTTCTTCCCGCTAGGTGAGCTTGGCGTTAGCTTCAAGAAGAAAGATTAAAAATGACTGATAAAAACTGGCTCGTGGAAGTGGAGCTTAAAGGTGATTCCGTGACTCTAATTCCGCTCCTTGAGGAACATGCGGAATCATTAGTTGAGGCAGCATCGGATGGAAAATTATGGAACTTATGGTTTACAAATGTGCCAAGCTCTGAATCAATAAATGTCTACATAAAAGATGCTCTTACCGAGAAAAACCTGAGCCGGGCACTTCCATTTGCAGTCGTTCATAATTCTACTAATAATATTATCGGATCAACTCGTTTTTGTAATGCGGATTGCTCAAATTGTAGAGTTGAAATTGGTTATACATGGTATGCAAAAAGGTATCAAAGAAGTTCGGTGAATACTGAGTGCAAATATTTATTGTTAGGTTATGCTTTTGATCAATTATCTGCTATTGCAGTAGAGTTTCGTACTCATTGGCATAACCATGCTTCACGGAATGCAATATAGCGTTTAGGAGCAAAGCAAGATGGTGTGATTCGTAATCATCAAAAGATGTCAAACGGTGGTTATCGCGACACTGTTGTATTTTCGATTATCGATAGTGAGTGGTCCACTGTAAAAACTAATTTAAAATTCAAACTTGGAACAAGTAATTAACAAAAATATCCATCTGCCATTTACGAAATGTGCGGTCCGCGCTCGTATTTTACAAGCAGTACCTTTTTAGATACCTTAAGTTTTTTATTACATGATTAGAATAAGGATACACCCCTTTGATTTAACCCAAAATCCGAAGTTGTAATGCGACGTATAGAAGTAGCTTATTGCGTATAAATAGATTGCTAAACATGCCTCAACGCACCTTCGGATGCGCCTGCGGAGTATTAACAAACATTTATCCAGCAATATCTTACTACCCTTCATTCACATCCAACTTAGGAATTTGGGTTTAACCAACATAACTGGAGACAAACAATGAAAGCTGTTGCTTACAGAACCCCTGGTCCAATTGACCGTGAGGATGCCTTGCAGGACATTAATCTTGAGATGCCTAAAACCGAAGGCCACGATTTGCTCGTCAAGATCAACGCTGTATCGGTAAACCCTGTGGACACAAAATTACGCCGCGGCAAGGATCCTGAAGGGGGCAATTGGTGTGTCCTTGGGTATGATGCCTCCGGTGTTGTTGATGCTGTCGGGCCTGAGGCACGGAGTTTCAAACCGGGCGATGCGGTTTTTTACGCCGGTTCAATCGCTCGACCTGGCACCAACAGCGAATATCACCTAGTCGATGAACGCATTGTTGGCCGCAAACCCGCCAGTCTGAGTGATACCGAATCTGCGGCACTTCCACTCACAGCGATCACCGCTTGGGAAATGCTATTTGACCGGCTCGATGTCAAACGCCCAACACCCCAGGGAGGAAATACCATTTTGGTCATTGGTGGCGCAGGTGGTGTTGGCTCAATCACCATTCAACTTCTGCGGGCATTGACTGATATGACAGTAATTACCACAGCCTCGCGTCCTGAAACGAGGGATTGGGTGCGCGAATGCGGGGCTCATCACGTGATCGACCACCGCCAGCCTTTGGCACCCCAAGTTGAGGCTCTTGGAGTCGGCGCTCCCGGGTTTGTGTTCTCAACTACTCAGACCGGCCGGCATTTTGCTGATATCGTCGAATTAATCGCACCGCAGGCCCGTTTTGGCCTAATTGATGACCCGGAAGAGCTCAACGCCATGCCGCTAAAGCTCAAGGCCGTGTCACTTCATTGGGAATTGATGTTCACTCGTTCCCTCTTTGGCACACCAGATATAGCGGAACAGGGCAAACTGCTGAATGAAGTAGCCGAACTCGTCGATGCAGAACGTATCCGTTCCACCGTTACCGATGTCGCCGGCAAGATCGATGCCGCAACTCTGCGCACAGTGCACGCCCGGATCGAAAGCGGCTCTGCGCGTGGCAAGATCGTGCTTGAAGGGTTTTGATATAGTTAAGGTAGTGCCAGCCAATTCCTGGCTGGACCGTCGACTCTCACCGCTTCGGTTGATCCCCGGTAATCTAAGGGACTGTCAAAAAATAAGTGTCACATCTTGAATCTAAGTTTCGGCTCATCTTTGATAGATTCTCTGTCACGAAATCCTCAAAATAGCTGGCCATTATTCCGGTTTTGTTCGATCGGATCGACCAAAACTAATATGTAACACTTATTTTATGACAGACCCTATGCTTGAAATAGAAGGCAGACAACACGATGTTACAGTGAGTTGCAAAAAACATTACGGAATGTCGCGGATCGACACTCTTTACAACCACTGAACATGGCGTTCACTCATATTAAGTTTTACAAGAATAATATTAGAAATATAAGGGAGTAACTTTCAACTTGGAATAATGAGTCGATTAATAAGAAAGGAAACGTGGTGTCAGAAACTCCGGAACGGCTGATCTGACACCTGAACACTGACACCCGAAACCCAACAAAAACCCTTAAGTTTAAAAGGAGATATAGAAAGATGATTAAAGAAGGACTTATAGCGGAGCTAAAAACAGTTAAGGAGTTTTTTAATAGAAGCACATCCTGCCTTGATGAACAGGATTCAATGTTTGCGCCAAAAGAAGACTTGTTTACTGTTGCCGGCCATGTTGCCCACGCGGCGCAATCTATAGATTGGTTTATCGAAGGAATGTTTGATTCGAAAGGATTTGATATGAATTTCGACGCCCACATACAAGAGACGTTAGACTGCAAATCTCTATCCACGGCAAGGGATTGGTTTGAAAAATCCATAGTAAATGCCATTGAAATATTGAAAGAAAAATCAGACGAGGAATTGTTAGAGACCATCCCAGAAGACACGATCATGGGCGGCGAGCCAAGATTAGCCGTAATCGGTGCCCTTTCTGAGCACACGGCACATCATCGCGGCGCACTATCAGTTTATTCCAGATTATTGAATAAAGTACCACCGATGCCGTACGGTGATTTCTAGCCTGAATAATTCATCAATATTCTGCTGCGAGCCCTAATCTCTGCTCAAATAAGCCGATTATACTGCAAGCAGTAAGTTTTTCGACATTCGTTTGTCAATTTAGGCAGTGATTTTACAGAAACCTGTCGAAAACCTGATGGCTTTCGGTATAACTCAATTTTACATCTCAGTGAATGAAAATTTACTTTCACTGTGAAATTTTCTCTAATCAATTTATTGTGAGCGAGTTAAGTGCTCTCGCGACGAATCGCATGAATTAATCAGGCTAGCAGTCTGTCGGACTTTGGAAGAATCTACAGCGAAAACCGCATTCTTGGCGCATTTTTGTCCAAATCATCGTCGATCCCACGGGGCGCAATATATTCCTCAAATTTGGACAAAAATACTCTTAATTTGACGATATTCTCGCAACGAATTCCAAAGTCCGACAGACTACTAGATTGTGTTGTTGCCATTCGGGCCGTAACCTTTTTAATAAATTAAAACATCTTTTATATAAATGTGCATAAATTCACACAACGAAAGGAAGTAACATTATGAATGAAAGCAACACGTGCCCGGTAACGGGCAGAACTACCACACCCACTGCCAGTAGCGGTACGTCTAATCGAGACTGGTGGCCGAACCAACTTAACCTCGGGATTCTTCACCAGAATTCTTCCCTGTCCAATCCCCTGGATGAGGTATTTAATTATGCAGAGGAATTCAAAAAACTCGACCTGGAGGCCTTGAAGAATGACCTCTACGCGCTGATGACTGACTCGCAGGATTGGTGGCCTGCTGATTTCGGTCATTATGGGCCTCTCTTTATCCGGATGGCGTGGCACAGTGCAGGCACTTACCGCACTGCCGACGGTCGCGGTGGTGCTTCTTCGGGTACGCAGCGCTTTGCGCCGCTCAACAGCTGGCCGGACAATGGAAATCTCGATAAGGCACGCCGACTTCTTTGGCCGATCAAACAAAAATACGGTAACAAGATTTCATGGGCTGATCTTATGATCCTCGCCGGCAACTGTGCCATCGAGTCAATGGAAGGGAAGACCTTTGGTTTTGCAGGTGGGCGTGAGGACATCTGGGAGCCTGAGGAAGACATTTACTGGGGAACCGAAACTGAGTGGCTTGGTGACAAGCGTTATTCCGGCGACCGAGAGCTTGAAAATCCTCTCGGTGCTGTGCAGATGGGCCTGATCTATGTCAATCCTGAAGGGCCGAATGGCAATCCGGATCCAGTTGCGTCTGGTCGCGATATTCGCGAGACATTCGCACGCATGGCGATGAACGACGAGGAAACAGTAGCGCTTGTTGCGGGTGGACACACATTCGGAAAATGCCACGGTGCCGGCGATGCAGCTCTTGTTGGACCTGAGCCCGAAGGTGCAAGTATCGAAGAGCAGGGTCTCGGCTGGGCATGCAAACATGGAAGTGGTAAGGCCAGCGACGCAATCACCAGCGGAATCGAAGGTGCATGGACTTCTAACCCAATCACATGGGACAATGGCTACTTCGACGTTTTGTTTGGCTATGAGTGGGAACTAACGAAAAGCCCTGCCGGTGCACATCAATGGGTGGCAAAGGATGTTGCCGACAAGGACCTTGCGCCCGACGCCCATGACCCGTCGAAACGACATGCGCCAATCATGACCACCGCTGACATGGCGATGCGGATGGACCCGATCTATGAACCGATCTCCCGGCGGTTCCACCAAAACCCCAAGGAGTTCGCCGAAGCGTTTGCCCGGGCGTGGTTCAAGCTGACACATCGCGATATGGGGCCGCGTTCACGCTATCTTGGTGCGGAGGTCCCCAAGGAAGAGCTATTGTGGCAAGACCCCATCTCCAAAGTTGATCATGATCTTATTGACGCGCAGGACATCGCTGACCTCAAAGGCAAGATCCTCGCTTCGGGGGTGTCAATCTCCAAACTGGTCTCAACCGCGTGGGCATCGGCGTCCACCTTCCGCGGCTCGGACAAGCGCGGTGGTGCCAACGGTGCACGCATCCGTCTTGCACCACAGAAGGATTGGGACGTCAATCAGTCTGCACAACTGAAGGATGTGCTGCAGACCCTTGAGGGAATTCAAAAGGAATTCAACAGCGTGCAGTCAGGCGGGAAGATGGTTTCACTCGCTGATTTGATTGTTTTGGGCGGATGCGCAGGTATCGAGCAAGCTGCGAAGAATGCTGGCCAGGATGTAACCGTTCCTTTCACGCCAGGACGCACAGATGCGTCGCAGGAGCAAACCGACGTTGAGTCATTCACTGTGCTCGAACCGGCTGCAGACGGGTTTCGTAATTATCTCAAAACCGAATACACCGTATCGGCAGAGGAGCTGCTGGTTGATCGAGCGCAATTATTGACGCTGACCGCTCCTGAGATGACGGTTCTCATTGGCGGCATGCGCGTCTTGAATGCCAACTGTGGACAGGCTCAGCACGGCGTCTTTACCAAGCGGCCAGAAACACTCACCAATGACTTCTTCGTGAATCTTCTCGACATGGGTACCACCTGGAAATTGGCGTCGGATTGCAACGACGTGTTCGAGGGGTGTGATCGAGCAACGGGCAAACTCAAGTGGACCGGCACCCGTGTCGATCTCATCTTCGGTTCTAACTCCCAACTTCGGGCCTTGGCAGAAGTTTATGCATGTAAGGATTCTCAGGAGAAGTTTCTGCACGATTTTGTAGTAGCATGGAACAAGGTAATGAATCTTGATCGTTTCGACCTCTCCTGATCGCAGCATAAGCAGTTTCGAGGGTTTCTGAATTGTGGGGCGTTTCTTTAATACGCCGACTAGCCTGATTATACTGCAAGCAGTAGATTTTTCGACATTCGTTATTCATTTCAGGCAACAATTTTACAGAAACCTGTCGAAAACCTGATGGCTGTCGGTATAATTCATGCGGTTTCGTTACGAGAGTGCTTAGCTTTCTTTAGATCAATGAGTTATGGAGGTTCCGAAGGCGAAGGCTTCCAGCTCGTAGAGCCTACAGCTCGGAGAGAATAGTGTTAAAAATCCGCCGTGGTTTATAACGCGCCGTGGCGGAAACTATTTTAAGTCGTTGGGTTCTCCATAACTCGCTTAAATGAAGAGAAGATATGCGCACGCAGCAGAAGCCGGGTGAATTAATCAGGCTAGTCATTAGGAATCTACGTGACATTGCCACAATGGAGGGAGTCACAATATTTTGCTAAAGGAGAGGTTGAGGAAGTTCTGAATTTAATGGCAGAGTGCAAAGAATCTATTGCATGTTCAATAAAGCATCGAAGTGTGATTGTCGTTTTGGAAGATATGACCGAAGGTCAATTACAATATTATGAATTTTCGGCGTCGTGAAGATCATTTTGGGCTGGCTAAAGTGTCTAAATTATGTTGCTGCGAAGCACATCATTATTGATTTCGTGCCAACGCAAAACTCCAATTTACCTGCTTGCTGTTCTAGATATTTGCCTTAATCAACGTTAATCTCTGTAGAAAAAAGGTGCGCTATGAAAAGAAATTCTACAAAAACTATTGCCGCTTTAAAGGTTCCTCGGATATAACAATGGTCCCAATTTAGTCTTAGCCAGAATAATTCATCAGTATTCTGCTGCGAGCCCTAATCTCTGCTCAAATAAGCCGATTAGCTCAATTTTACATCTCAGTGAATGAAAATTCACTTTCATTATGAAATTTTATCTAATCAATTTAATATCAGTGAGTTAAGTGCTCTCGCGACGAATCGCATGAATTAATCAGGTTAGTACTGAATGTGTCTCATGCTAATCGATATCTGAAAGGTCATCAGGTTCATCTATGATTTGGTGGTTGGAGAACTGCATAGAAGCGAACAGGATGAATTCTGCTGGACAGCAGAACCCGATTAGGTTGATTAAAAACGAATCCTATCCTATCGGAAACCATTCGTAAAAACTCAGATGAAGGCCATATTAATCTGTCAAGTTAAAACCTTAAAACAGATAATCGGGTAAAGGCCGAGTTTTCCCCGGCCCTCCCCACACCACCTAGCATGCGAGTCCGCACTAGGCGATTCACCAAGACACTTCCGAGTGATTAACTCGGATAGTGAAACGAGATCCACAGGTCTCTTACCGATATAAGTCCTTGTTTTCCGAGCCATTCATTTGTCATCCCGGTCTGAGTTGCCAGCGTCCGCGCAAGATGCCAATATCCTTTCCGGCTAATGCCGGTCAGGATTGCGTCTTTCTTACGAGTACCCAGCCGGATGAGTTTCCGAATTCGGGTACGAGGTTTGCGCCATTGTTTCCAATAGCACATGCGCACTCGTCTTCGAAGCCATCCGTCCAGTTCAGGGATAGGGCTATAGTATTCACTAATCCGATAATACCCCATCCACCCTCGAACGTAAGCAGTAAGCTTATTCAGTCGATGACTCATAGAGACTCCCCAACTGCGCCTTGTGAGGCGTTTAAGTTGTCAACGACAATTACAAAATAACTTGATGACAATTACACTTTAACATGTTTTTAGTTTTTAGAAGAGGCTCGAAGAGGGCCCCAGTCCGTTTTGGAAAAACGGACTGGGCTGAGAGCCGTGAGGACCAACTTCGCCAACACCAGAACGGTAAGGTTCTTGGCCGCCGCAGGCGGTTTCCCGGCCGGGAAATTTTTACATTTTCTTTTAAGTCTCTCTGAAATTATTTCGTTAAAATTATAATTGATTAAATTGTCTGTAGCTGACTCCTTTCTGTTATATGAGTTTTATTGGCCTGAAGAGGGACTTTTATCATTATTTTCATTTGGGGGACTTTTCAGATTTTTGCCTGCTTCTCTCGTTCGGTAACTTTCCCCGTTAAGTTCAAAAATAATGGAGTGATGGACTAATCTATCGATCGCTGCAGCCGTAGTCATGGGATCCTTAAAAATTCGATCCCATTCACTGAATACCAGATTACTTGTTATCATTAGACTCTTACGTTCATAACGTTCTGATAAAAACGTAAATAAGACTTCCATTTCTTCACGGCTTTGCTGGATATAACCAATATCGTCAAGCAATATGACATCATAGTTATCCAGTTTTTTAAGCAGGATTTCAAGAGATAAATTATTCTTGGCGACAAGCAGTTTCTGTACTAAACTGAACGCGCTTGTAAATAAAATTCGATAACTGTGCCGCATAATTAATTCATAGGCTATTCCGGCAAGTAAATGAGTTTTACCCCGT
>JAJFLO010000511.1 GCA_021772675.1 Verrucomicrobiota bacterium
TGCTACGCAAAGCGGCCATTTGCGGGGCCAGAGCAGGTGCTTGAATATATTTCACGCTACACTCACCGTGTGGCAGTATCCAATAATCGTCTGCTTGAGATCAACGATGAATTCATCAGGTTTGGCTATCGTGATTACAAAAACCATGACACGGTGAAAACGATGGAACTCACACCAGTCCAGTTTATTCGACGGTTCATGTATCATGTTTTGCCTAAACAATTTACGCGCATTCGTCATTATGGATTTTTGTCCGGAAATACCAAGGCAAAGATGGTGCCAATCATCCGCGAATTTCTAAATGTCGGCGGCGATGTTGTCAGAAAAATCGGCGCCAAGTCCGACCTGATTCTGAAATCCATTTTAGAGGGATGGAAACCCCGCTGTCCCGTCTGCAAATCAGGATTTATGAAGACAATCGAGCATCACTTCGGTTTCGCCGGCGCAACGTAAATACAGAATGCCGTGAACATCAACATTGAGCGTGAACACCAAACCGACAGCTGCAGCGGACCGGTACGTCTTGAGCAGAAAAAATGGGTGTTTCAGATTATCAAAACGAAAAAATTTAAAGACGAATGTTTAGGAAAAATGCCTTGTCCGTCAAATTCAACGCCATATCTTATTAAATTCCGTTGACAACGGTTGAATTCCAATTTAGAAACCGTAACTTTCCCCATAGGTACAGCATTAAGAGGGGATACAGTTCAAATTAATGAACTCCGGCTGCACGAATTCACATAACAAGCCGTTCAACCAAACATCCCTGTGACTTTCGCGATCAATGATAAATTCCAATCCACATATACTTAAATCAAAATCAACATCACCTCGGCAGGATGTTGGTTAACTCAACGTTTAAAAAACACGGTATAATCAGTGGAAGAATTCATACAACGTAACTCAAGTGCAATTTTTGGACTGCTTGGTGTCTTCGGAGGAGGAGCCATTTCGTTCGTCACCGCTTGGTTATTAAGAAAACGTGATTACAACTTGCGACTGTGGGACAAATTGCTTGATAGGCGAATCAAAGCTCATGAGAATGTTATCACCCTTGCAATAGAGATGAGAGTCATAGTTGCGGTTGGAGGAGTAGAAGACAACGGGGAAGTCGCGAGGGCACCGCAGATGCTCGTTTCCAAGGACGAGTTTGAAAATTGGTTTATAAGATTCACGCAATTGACTCAAGGAGGTTCCACTTGGCTTTCAACTGAAACCAAACGTGAATTTAACCTCGTACAAGACTACTTGGTAACCTTGCATCAGTATTTAGTCGGTGTATCAAGTGATGATTATTTAGAGATTGGTCGAATTATCAGGCATGACTTTATTCATCTGTCGTCGGAACTTGAAAAAAGAGCTTTTAATTTTTTCGAGCACGATGTTCATCAGCTCAAATTGAACAAGTTGAACGAATGGCACAAGTACCAACGTGACGAAACGGAAAAGCGATTGCATGGCACCGTGTTGCTACAAAAATGGGACAAAGTCCAAGCTTATCGTAAGTCCAAAATAAATGAGGATGAATCGCTAACATGACGCTACACACTAACGGGGATTCCGCTGCCGCTACATCCTCGTAGGTGAGCTTGTCGTTAGCTAAATGAATAATGATAATGGATCGAGCATACAGAATTGTTATAGAGATTCTTCCAAGATTTCTAAAAGAACCATGGATTAGGGAGGTCGAAATACCCGAGAATTACTCACTTCATGAAATTCATTTGTACATTCAGAATTTGATTGGTTTTGACAACGATCATATGTATGATTTCTATGGTAGTATAAATGGCTTTAAACAATTGATCCATTATTCTGATGAGGAACTCTTTGAATTTATAGTTGAGGACTTCGAAGAAATTGAATTGAAAGATGTTTTTCCATTAAAAAGAAGAAGGATGAACCTGTACTATTTGTTTGATTACGGAGATAGTTGGATTTTTGCATTTCGTCGTCCAAGAAGAATAAAAATGATAGATGAAGTCATATATCCCTCGATAATAAGGTCAGTAGGAGCGAATCCGGAACAATATGTTTATGAACCGTAGATGGCCTGAAAAGCGAAGCTAACATATCTAGATTTGATCTCACTTCTTTTTCGTGAGATCAAATCCTGGTTGAACAGGTCCGGCCTTCGCGCGCGCGTCCCATATACAATAGGGTATTGAATGAAACGGGGAGATTTTGACTTTTGAAGGGCTGTCTAAAAATGTATAAATTCCATGTAGACAAGCTACTGATTAACATTAAAATACCGCAGATAGCCAAGACTGATGCCTACGACAAAAGTCGAAATTGGAGAATTCTATGTGTCGTAAACTGTTGGTAATCAATACGTCAACTTTTTGAATTCTGCCAATTTTGGACTTTTGTCGTAGGCATCATAGTTAGTATTTCGGGTAGGCCACCCGAGGCACCCTAAACAACAACAAAATGCAGGAAAGAAATATTAATACTAACTATAGGGCACGGCGATTCTACTCTACTGTGTGAGTAATGAGGTAATGAATTGAAATTGGTTAAATACTTAATTCTGATTATAGTTTTGGTGCTTGCTGGTTGTGTTGCATATCCACGAGTTCATTTGCGATCGGGACTGAAAGGGCGGGTTTTAAACGCTGAAACTAACCAGCCGATTGCAGGTCTGAAATTAGAACAGAGACTTCAAGAGAATAGAACTCTTGCATTTAGCTTTGGTATGGGAGGCGGAGGAGGGAAGGTTATCTCTAAGAAAATAACAATTACTGACGCGAACGGATATTTTAATTTCCCATCCATAGTGGATACTTCAATTGATAAAAAAATGTTGCTTTTGGAAGATATTAATTATTCTCTAAGTGCAAGAATCGTCCCCAGCCAAGGATTCTCCGGTGCGAAGATGTTCTCACATCAAAACGGTCAGGATATTCTTGCCAAAAGAAAAACAAAAAAACACACAACAAACGGATTCAAGTAATGGAGTTCCGCTGCGCTCTACTCCATACCTGATCCAGGACGTTCTGCATATGATGGATTTTAGCATTAACAAGTTCACCGGAAAATGGAGATCCGAATCCGGTTACAGCATTGAAATTCAAAGGATCACAGAATTACAGGCTTCTGTATCTTTATTGGACTGCAATGGGAAGCCAGTTTTGAGACCCTATTTCAACAACTGTCCCACTATTGGAATGATTGCTACCTATGATGATTACGATGGGACTTTTGAAGTAGACTTATGGGAGAAAGGTAAGGGGTTTACTTTACATTTAGATCATGAGTACAGTTATGAATTGGACCATTTGAACCGTGAGTCACTTATCTTTTCTATCTCTCGATACGAGGAGGACAATTTTCTCGATACTTATTATAAATTATTTGGACCGTTAGATCACTTTACAAGAGAAAAGGCATAACGTATCTAGATTTGATCTCACTTCTTTTCGTGAGATCAAATCCTTGTTGAACAAGTCCGGGCCTTTCATATAGGGTATTGAATCGGGAAAATGACTGATTTTGATTGTCCGAGTTAGTCAGACAAAAGTGTTGG
>JAJFLO010000512.1 GCA_021772675.1 Verrucomicrobiota bacterium
AACTCGCTCATAATAAATTGATTAGAGAAAATTTCACAATGAAAGTGAATTTTCATTCACTGAGATGTAAAATTGAGTTAATCGGCTTATTTGAGCAGAGATTAGGGCTCGCAGCAGAATACTGATGAATTATTCAGGTTAACTCAGCAATTTTTGTTTTTGTTGCCGCAGTCTTCATTCCAATATCGTGTTTCACACCATCTGTTTATTACTTATAACTTGTATTTTATAAATGTCTAACAGCTAACCTGGATTATGCATGAACTTTCTATTACGAGTCATTATATCACATAATATCAACGAGTTATAAAAATATTTTGGGTTCGAAATAGTTTCCGCCACGGCGGATTTTTAACACTATTCCTGCACACGAACGATATTTATAACTCATTGATATCACGCAATTTAACAACTCTCATCAAAAATTTTATGAATAATCCAGGCTCGTCAAAACCTTACGATCATTTTTAGCAAATTTTCTGTGTAGCGTGCAGGTGAACCTGTAGATGTTTCAGTTGATGTTAAAAAATTACCGTGGAGTTCAAGGAAATCAGAAAACTTGGTAACAAAACCAAATTCAGTTGAGTACAGGTCACGCCGTGAAAATTTAATGGTCCTTTTATCGTCCTGTCCTACCTTAAATGATCCGAATAATGTTAAGCAATTATTAACATCATGATAGAACCTCAACCCCAGGTTGTGTGTGCTCTTTGATTCTAATAAATTTATTAACGGTTTGTAGATACTGTGATGTTGGCCGTTTAACCAGGAATAGTTATAGGTCAGCCAGATCTGCGGAACACAAACAAGACGAATTTCAGCACCCAAATTCCAATCGTGCTGATCATAAACTTGTTTAGAGCCTCCGGCAGGGGGTTTGAAGAAGCGGAAATCAGAAGAATTTAACATTGTATTAGCGTTAAACCAATTCTTCGGAGACCAGTTTAACCGTGCTGAAACGGAATCCTTTGACCCACTGAATGGTACGACTTTTATTGGATCGATCCAGGATTCACGCCATTTTAAGGTGATCTCACCATTCCAGTTATCCTGCCGGTAATTCATAGCCACGTTTGTCCCCAAAAAAGAATGGGAGGGATTATCTGTTCCGAGCATTCCCAACGTGACTTTTAAGCCTTTTCCGGGACGGAATATTAAATTATTTTGAAAGTCAATGATGCGTTTATCAATATTACTAAAACCGGGAAGCCCGGGACCTTCTAGATTTTGGTTAATAATATCACCCTGCAGTTCGATGAGATTTGTCAGTGGATAGTTATAAAATAAACCTGTGTTTTTTACACTGTCATCACCATTCTCAATTGAAGTTGAGTGAATGTGAATTTGAGGTCTATGTTTTTTTATGATACGTAATACATTTTTAGCCGTATCGGTATGTCCGTCGACTAATTCGGGTTCCTGATTCCATACAGTTTGATATAACACTAGGGCATCAGGCCATCGCTCTAACAGTTCGCTGACATAGGCTAGATCTTTTGTGGTGCCGGGATCTTCGGGATAGCGCTGCCAAAGTTCTTCCAGCACAGATTGGGCGTTGTTATAGCGTCGTTTTTCAATAAATAATCTGGCCAGTAAACGCCTGTTTCGAAGATAGAATTTACTTGATTTTGGTGCGTCAATGAGAATCGTTTCTGCCTTTTCATAAAAACCATTATTCACCAGTGCTTCGGCATAATCACCCCATAGGTAGCCGTCTTGAGGGCTTGCTGTAGTCAGTTTGTCAAAATAGGGAATTGCTTCATTCATTCGTTTCAGCCCGGCTAATGCTTTTGCCCGGCTGAGATCTGGGTTTTCAACTTCTATACCGCTATCCATAATCTCCAGTGCGAGCTCGAATTCCTTCGTGGCGATTTGTTCTGAACCCAGAACAGAGTATAGACTTCCCAATTCGACACGAATCGTTGCATCATTCGGTGTTAATGATAAATAGCGTGTGAAAAATTTTACAGCCTCTCTGGGAGAATTTTTCCAAGCGTGAATACGTCCAAGTGCCCGAAGCGCTTTGGTGTTTATTGGTTCTTTAGTCAGTATTTTTAAATATATATTTTCAGCTTCCTTAAGCTCATTCATCCATAGAAATTTTTGTCCAAAACTAAGGAGTAGTTCGATATTATCCCCTGCAGAAGACAGAATCGTCCGGCGAAGTTTAATGGCGTTATTTTTGTCACCAGATTGATCATATAAATCGGCAAGAAGTATGCTGATTTCAATATCATTACCATCAACATCCCATACCGATTCAAGCTCAGAAATCGCTGGTTTTAACATGTGCCGATCAACATAGGCATAGACCAGAGAAGTTAAGTATTCACTATTACCTGGATTCAGCTCCCTCAGTATTTTTAGATGATCAATAGCTTTGTCGCTATCGTTTTTTTGATTATAGAGATAAACAAGGAGTTCATGGGTGCTTATATCGCGGGGATGTTGGGCGAGGTCTTTTTTCAATTCTATCAGTAACTCATCCCATTGTTCTGTAGCTTGCAGTAAATTCTTAAAAATGTTCCTGTAGTCCTCATTTTTATTGATCGCTATCAATCGTTTGGAATATCTTATGGCTTCTTCCCATTGTTTCTGCTTATTATAAATTGCTATAATTTTTTGTAATGAGAATTCATTGTGTGGATTCACATTGATAAGCTCCAATGCCAGGATTAAGACTTTTTCATTACTTCCCAGAAAATCATAGCCGTCTATCATCGCCTTTTTCAGTTCAACAGAAATAGATTGACGAACGGCGACTTTCTCTAATAACGGTGTAAGCTTTTCCTCATTTTTAGAATTTATGAAAAAGTAAATACTATCAAGGACGGGTTGCTCCTGTTCTGGAAATTTAGCGATTGAATCAAATAAAACATTGATATATTCTTCCTGATTATTCTCTTTTGAATAACAAAAAAGTAAGTTTTGATAATAGTCATAGTTTTCAGGTTCATCGTGTATCAATTTTTGCCATAAGTCGGCTGCCGCTGCCAACAGGTTCAACTCCTGTGAGAGAGAAGCGGTATTCAGGGTCAACTGTTTGTTTTTCGGAAATAATTGAGAGGTTTTGTTTAGCGCATGAAAATATTCAGTTTTTTGAGATATCTTTGATAAGCAGAATAGGCGATTTTCATGATAACCGAAATCTTTGGGTTTTATTTCTATCAACTCATTCCATAAATCCAACGCCTGCTTCCAATTATTCTGGTCTTGTAACTGATACGCCGCCGTTTCCTTTAGACCGAAATTCTCAGGAAATCGTTTCAATACCCTATTTAAAAAACTCTTGTATTTAACCGTTTCTTTTAGTTGAGCCAGACAATAGAGATAGTTACTGGAAAAATCATAGTTATCTGGATGCAGATTGACTAACTCCCCCATTAGCGGCGTAGCGGTTGTCCAGTCTTCAATGTTCTGAGCCAGATAAGCCATGTCCTCCTTTAACTGTAAATTATTCGGGAATTGTTCTGCTGCCTGACCGTAAATTTTAAATAGTTGGATATCTGACATTTTCATTGCCGGTGCATATCTGTAAATCAAGATTTGCCATGGAGAAATCTCTTTGGGATCAACCTTAATCCAGGCATCTATCATTCTTTTTGCGTATTCGAATTTACCGGTGTCGATCGCAGTAATTATTGGGTCATAAATCGGAATGCGTTCTCGAAAAATCATGTAAGCTTCGTATGATTTTTGTAGATATTTAGCTATTTTTTCAGGTTGATCGATTTGGCCATACAGCGCATGAATCAGAGAGCTCCAGATGACGTAGTTTTCTTTAAGAACTTTAAGCGAATTTTCTGCGTATTTTTCTACTTTTTCAAACTTTTGCAGATAAAGCGAAATACTGATAATCGATTCGGTGAGATACGCGTCATCTGGAAACTTTTTCAATGTTTCTTCTGCAAATAAATTTAATTCAGGTAACCGTCTCGTGGTCATGAGTAAGTGGATATACTCAATACTTAATTCTTTGTCATTTTTATTTAAATCGACCAATTTCTTGAAGACAACTAGCTGAGTATCTAATTGCTGTGTGAGTGAATAGCTATTTGACAATTCAGTATATGCATTTATTAGCCGCTTATTATTTTCAGCATTTTTTTCACTTTGCTCCAGTATCGTTACCAGCTCCTTGAGTTCCATAATCATAGTCTCAGTTTGATATTCATCCGTGTATAATTGAATTAGCTGAGTTCTGATTTTCAGCGAGTCAGGATCCAGTGATTTTAGAATTTTCAGTTGTTCTATTGCTTCCTCATTTTCACCGATGTAATGATATAATCGATAGAGCCCCTTAATAACTTCAATGTCATTCGGGTTTTGTTCATTAATTTCTTCATATATTTCAAGCGCCATTTGACTTTTTCCCGCCAGTTCATTCATTCGTGCCAAATCCTTTCTGCTGGGATGCAGCAGTAAAGAGATGATTATAACAGCGCTAAAAAACAGGATTACATTGAAGATATTAAAACGCATTAGAGATTTTGGGATAAATGATTAACATGGTTTTAGTATTGGGCCGGGATCGCACTCCAAGATTGGCAAGCTCCCTGAAATGGAGTGTGTATTCAAAATGTAAGTGACAAATGGTAAATCGGCCATTCCTGGCTGAATACCATGTGCGCAGCCAAGAATGACCGTTACTTTTAACTCGACCCGGGCATTCACCAGAGTCACTCACATTTTGAATACACACTCCTTGAATGTTAATTTACTTGAGAAGGAGTCTAACATGAACGTTTTTTACAAATGGTTTAGTCTTTAGTTCAATTCTTAACAACCCCTCCTCACTGGAGTTATAACTCGACTGACTACTGTCAAGACTGCATTTATAGGAACTATTTGGGGCAAGGCCAGCAAACTCTACCCACGAAGAGCCGTTTCCGATAAAATCGAATTGAACATCTTTGGTTGTTGTATGCCAATTATTGACATAGCCTGTTGCTCTTGAAAGGTAGCAGATTTCAGGTGGAAATTTTGAGAAACTGAGGGACCCAGTACCAGAGCCATCCAGATGGATAAACAAACTATTTAGTTTCGGATCATGGTAAAACCCGATAACGCCTTTTGAATTAGCAAGGTCCGGAAATAATAGTTTACTATCCCACCGGAGAGTTCGGCAATGAAGTGCATTTTCCCAGGACCATTTATCGTTCATTAGATCAAATATAATGCTGCGGCTGTTTAGAACAGTTTTAACATAGGTTGAGGTGAATAGGGGAGCAAGCTCTAAGCTATGGCAATATTTATATACATCCTTCAATGCATTGAAGGATGCCTTTTTTTCAGCAGAATAAAAATGATAATAAATATTAATTGGTTTAATACGCTTTGGATAACCTGTATTTTCGAATGTTTTAATCACATTACGAAACCCGGAAAAATTTCTTGTCCATAAGTTGGTATATAAATTTTCATTGGATGCTGAAGTATGCACCTGAATCGAATTGGGTAATTGCCGAACTGATGGGCTTAATCCTGTATAGGATGCCCAGCGACTGTCATATCGTGAATCGCCACCGTTGATGTTCAGCAAGTGATTTTCATCAATAACAGCTAATGCTGAACTATCCGGCAGACAATTACCTGTCCACTGAAATAGATTACATTTCTTATTTGCAGGCAAAAGGTTTTTATTGATATAATCAATACTTCCCAGTATCTCCCGCCTTTCCCATTGATTCTTGGGATGGCTCATCATTACACCCTTTTTGTAACCCCTATCGCTGAGTGACTTTATTTCTTTTTGTGAGGTTGGTTGGTAGGTGTAATTATTAATATTGATTGCAGTGATTCCATTGGTCCAGTGAAGTGGATGAGAATATCCATGGGCGCCAGGTTCAATGTTTTCGAGTCTGAATATTTTTCGGAAAGTATTGACCACTCTCGATTTATCTTGAATCCAGGGGTGGGTTGTTGCTGTTGCAATTTCTCCCTCAACAACACTGACCGTAACCGGAAGATTAATTTGTTGGAGGAGTCTATTATAGATTATTTCAGAAGTTAGGCTCTTTCTGTCTATTCCACTTAAGCTGATGCTGCCATCGCCATCAATATGAGAATAATATATACGGCAGCCATTAAGAGTTGTTACATCGGCACACGGCGCATTTTTCCACCGGAAAGCTCGTTGTAGAAATCGAAACGGATTTAAATACCATTGTCGATTAAATGTCACTGGATTAGTGTAAATTGCATACTCACGCATCACATATCCTCCATAAGGATGGAATGCCGCTACCACACTATCTGGTTTTTTCAATATTGAACAATTCAATGTTAAAATTGGATCAACGTGTTCATGGTTTAACATGGTAAATTGTTTGTAGACTGAAACTTCTTCTCCATACTTTGTTTTTAATGATCGTTCAAAGCTAAAGAACTCAGAATCATGTTCCTTAATTTTTAACAGCAACGGATTCGAAATTAGAATATTTTCAAACTTAACCCCCCATAACCGGTAAACTTCAACAACGGTATCAAATGCTGTCAGAAGTCCTGAATCATCTTCTAATGCGCCTATCGGACCAAAAACTGTAACAAAGCGACCCTGAATACACTCTTTCTTAAGCCATTGCACATAGGTTCCAGGATCGTTCATTCTGTTATCCATATACCATGTCACTATTCCTCGATAGCCGGACATTTCATGATGGGATGGCAGGCCTAATCTAATATCATGATAGTCTAACAAGAGCCCCAAATGATCAAATATTACTTCAAGATTTTTGTAAATTAAGTTTTCTTCGAAGTGTGCATGCTCTGAGGAATCATATAGTGCGAGGATCGTTCTATTCTGTTGGGCAGCGGCGCATTCGGACCGGGAAAGACAAAAAAATAACATTGCGAACACAACTATCTTCATCATCTCTGCTATTTTACTTAACCAATTCAAAACCTCCTGTTTTAAAGGATGTGATATGACAGGGACAGGGGATAATAGACGCGTGCCGGATTCTTTATTGTAGATCAGTCGTAGTATTCTGAAACTTATGTGAATCGTTATTCGAATAATTGACATTATTTCGTTTACATTCAAGAAAACCATGTTAAAAATAAATCCGCAAATTGACGGCTGTCCAGAAATAGTAATAAGTAAAGGGGCCGTTTTGCGCTGCTAATTAAATTATTGCTCATCCCCCAGGCGGTGAGTTACTTTTCCTACTTGGAATCAAGCTAACCTGGATTATTCATAAACTTTCTATTACGAATCGTCATATCACATAATATCAACGAGTTATAAAGCTTTTCGGGTTCGAAATAGTTCACTATTCCTGCACGCAAATAATATTCATAACTCATTGATATTACACAATCTGATGACTCTCATTACAAAACTTTATGAATAATCCAGGCCAAATAAGTATTTATGGACAGACACTAACTAGACCCCGTTCGAAAAGGTCATCCGCCCCAACCCCTAGGGCGCCAGTCTCTTTCGGCAATTTTTCGTCTTTTCGGCGCGAATCCGATGCTCAAGCATCGAATATATAGCTCCGTAAAAACGAAAACATTATCCGAAATAGGCAAGCGCGCGGTCGTAATACCTTTCGACCGGGGTCTAGTTAAAAAATCTGCAATACTTTTTAACTCTTGTCCCACAATCATCTTTGGAATTCGGGTTTAAGAAACTGGCACGAATTCTTGCAAATTCCTGCATCCTCAACCAACAAAGAGTTCATAGGTTTTAATCTTTCACAATAATATTAATTGATTGCTGATACTCTTTAACACCAACTGCGATTATCGAACATGATATTTTTCAACGAATTACATATTAATTTTCTTCTGAAAATAATCAATTGTTTTTGCAAGGCCTTTTTCAAATTGATCATCTAATTTTATTTTGGTGCCTTTTAATTTATCAATTGAAGCCAGGGAATGTTTTACATCGCCTGGACGCTCAGTTTTATAGCAAATCTCGCTTTTGGAATTGGTCAGATTGATAACTTTTTTCGCTAGATCATTTATAGATAATTTTCTACCATAGGCAACATTATGAACTCCGGTGGCATCAACAACAGTGTTAAGGTACACATTGGCTTCAACGATATCTTTGACGTAAATAAAGTCTCGTGTTTGTTCGCCATCGCCATAGATTGTGATTGCTTCGTTTTTAAGTGCCTTGTCTATAAAAATTGGAATTGCTGCTGCATATTGACTCCTTGGGTCCTGGCGCGGGCCGAATACATTAAAGTAGCGCATACAAACCGTGTTTAACCACCCTTCTTTATGGAATAAATTGCAATAATATTCACCATCCAGTTTCGATATTGCATAGGGACTTTCCGGTTCCGGCACCATCGCTTCAATCTTAGGAACAACGGGATTATTGCCATAGATTGCAGCCGAACTGCTTAAGCATAATTTCTTAACATTTTCTGCTGCCGCCGCTTCAAGAACATTCAACGTTCCGATCGTGTTAATTTCAGTACATTCAACTGGATTGGTCATTGATTCGGGGACACTGATCATTGCTGCAAGATGGAACACGTAGTCAACATCTTTAATGGTGTCACGTAAAAGATCTCGATCCATAATTGAACCTTCGACAATGTCACCATTAAACCCGTTGAGATTGTGACGGAACCCACTACGCAAATTATCTAAAACCGTTACATCCGCTTTTCCCTCAAAATGTTCGACAATATGGCTGCCGATAAATCCGCAGCCGCCGGTTACAAGAATTTTCATTTATCACTTCCTTATAGTGTTAATCTATTAATTAATTAGCTTATTTAATTCCATTTTTACGTTGGAAAAAATTGTTTCAATTTCAGTAATTTTTGGTAGTATTTCTTCTTTGTTTTTAATTGAAGCAAGTTGTTCGAGGTTTCGCGCAAGGTCCATCATTGAGGTAGCGCCCATATTTCCTGACATGCTGACCAATGAATGGAAAGATCGTTCAGCTGTTTTAAAATCGTCGCTCACTATTGCATCTTGACCTTCTTTGATTCTCTGCGGGGTATCAATTAGGAATATTTCTATTAACTGCTCTAAAAGTTCATCGCCCCCAACTCGCCGAATCATGTCTAACGGCTCTTGATCTATCACATTCATATCAGATTAGCTCCATGCTTGGTTAGAAAAGTAAATCTGTACAACAAAGTATAACACCTGAATCCGTGACGGTAGGTTCAGGACGAAATAACTATTAGGTATTTTACAAATTAGCAATATGTCGCCACTTCTTCGTTAGTAAGCAGTTGCAGTAGTCACTACAGCTAAATACTTACTGCCTCGCAGCTACATTCAAAGAAAACCTTCACGGATTCAGGTAACAGTTAGTGTCTTGATGAAAAGTTCAAAATCGCATAGACGTTGCCGGTTGTTGTTTCACTTTGCCCATTCGGTGGCCAGTCTCACTCTATTCGGTGCACTAAATTGCATTGGCATATTGCTGTCCTATTTGTCTATATAAGCCGAACTCTGTTATGGGCACTGGATTGAGGAACCACTCATCTTTAACGATTAATCGTCTAATTTTTGCGTCTTTTGAAATATTGCTGATTGGGTTTTTGAAAAATGTTGGATTTCTGAATACCGCTTTTTAAGGCCTAAAATCCCTTCAATTCTATTGTCTTCTCTGTGGTTGTTACTGTTCATGGGGTGCCATTTCCCTTCGGGTTTTTGGTCTCAGACATAGATTTATAGAAAAGGTCGTTCCCTTTCCCTCGTCACTTTTTACTGTAAGTGAGTAGCCCATGAAATAACACAGAGAATGCGAAATGTTTAGTCCTAGGCCAGTTCCCTCGTAGTTGCGAGATTTACTTGAATCTACCTGGTGAAAGGCGTCAAATACCTTTTCTAATTCCTCTTCGGCAATACCAATACCTGTGTCAATTACGTCTATGCTGAAAGGATGTCTGGTCTTCGCATTTACATTTACTGTGATAGTAATGGTACCTTTCGTAGTAAACTTAATCGCATTACCAACAAGATTAATCAGCACCTGTTTCAACCTGAATTTATCTGTTTTAATCGGTAGCATATCGTCTGGAAACTTCAATTCAATTCGAACATTACCTTCACTCAATTGAGTTCCGCAAATACTGACAACGTCATCAATCAGGGATTGTAGGGAAACGGACTCCATGTTAAGTTCCACTTGACCTGATTCAATTTTCGATAAATCAAGAATTGAATTAATTAAATTCAATAAATGATTACCGTTTTCTCTAATTCTAGTCAAATAGATTATATCCTGTTCAGATAAGGCATCTTCTTTATTTTTTAAGATAATATTGGAAAACCCGATTACCGAATTTAATGGTGTGCGTAATTCATGGCTCATATTTGTCAGAAATTGACTCTTAGAGCGATTTGCAATTTCAGCAATGGCTTGGGCTTCAAGTGCGTTCTTTACCGCATCACGACGAGCGATCACTTCGGCTCTCAACTCGATTTCTGTCACGACCGAAGCCGCAAGGTCATTCAGAATATCGATATGATCATCACTCCAATTGTGCGGACAACCGTCTATACAGCACATTGCACCGAGTACAAATCCATGTGATGTCGTAAGTGGAATACCTAGATAGGCACCGACACCCAAGTCTGCAACGGCCAAATTATTACAAACGAGGGGATCTTTTCTAGCATCGGAAACAATCATTGTAGAATTTGAAGCCACTACGTGTTTACAAAAAGAATGGGTTAAGGGGGTTTCTCGTTTCGTGGCCCAGGGTTCCTCTAATCCAACCTGACTTTTGAAAAATTGCCTATTGGCATCGACAATCGAAACTAATGCTACCGGAACTCCGAGCAATTTTGACGCCAATCGTGTCAAACGGTCAAAAGCTGGCTCCGAGGGAGAATCTAATAATCCAAGCTGTCTCAAAAATTTTAACCGTTCAGTATTCTGGACTACATCAATAACTTCTTTTTCTGTCATAATTAATTGAATAGTATAGGAATTTGTATTCTAAGTCATTCTAATTTCAGATTTTAAATAAATTTTACAGAATCTCTTGATAAGGAGTGTGTGTTGGTTTGTAGTTCCGTTTTCAGGCGGAAGTTTTACCGACGCTTCAGCGAGTGCGTGCTACTATTGACTCGCTAAAGCTCATCTGAGGCTTCCGTCTAAAGACGGGACTACAAACCTTATCCCGTCTGAGTTTTTCGTTGATTTGATTGTATAAGCACTTGTATTTTAAGTTACAATTGATGTGAGACGAAAACCCGGGCAAAGCCGGTTAAATTTATCTATTGAGCCTCTTGCAAAACTATGCCTGAGACTGATTTTGAGTGAAAGATGTGCACCTTGCGCCGAAATCCCGTTAGGAAGAGTTTTGCAAGAGGCTCAATTAATAATGTATTTGTGCCGATCACCCAGATCATGAGCTTGGCTACACAAAATTCAATTTCGGAAAACCTGAATTTACGGGGCGTAAAACAATAATAATAGTGTGTCATATTAATACAACAGGTACCCCGCTTTTTTGTTCGTGGGAATGTTGTGTTCCCTTATCTTAAGAGCTGTCTATAAATAAGTCATACATTTCGCAGCACATCTTCGCCTCATAGTTATACGATCCTCAATTACGAATTATTCTAACTAGCTCGCTATTCCTGCGTCCCGCTCGCGAGCGGGATCAGTCGGATCGAAAAACTTTAAACCAAATCTGAACGCGAATATGTTCAATTTATTTATGGACTGTTCTTTATGCATAATGCAGGCTAGAGATGATGGTTCAGTTAAGACGTGCAAGTATTTCTTCAAATTTTTGCATGACTTCATTTATTCCGGGACGACTCACTTTGGCTATTGTCATCATTTCGTGTATCAACTGTGATAAATTCAGGCTGATATTTGGATTGATTTCATGTAATAACTTAGGCGTACTGATAAAGCGGTCACTAATTATTTGATAAGGATTAGTTCCTTTATAGGGCTCAATATCGGTCAATATATAATACATCGTTACACCCAAGGAAAATATGTCAGCTTTTATATCGATATTTTGGTTGTTTTCAATTATTTCCGGCGCAGTATATTGCGGTGAGCACCATAAAAAGTTATCTGAACTTGATGATTCATCTTTTATATGCCTCGCTAAGCTAAAATCAATGAGCTTAACGTCTCCGGATGCAACCACCATAATATTGAGTGGTTTTATATCATAATGAATTAAATTATGTTTCGTAAGATAGTGAAGCGCTTTTAAGACTTCGTACCCAATGACCATGGCCTCATTTATCGGAAAAGGACCGGTATTTTTAATGATGTCTTCAAGAGTTTGACCATCAAGAAATTCTGTTGCAAGGAAATAATAATTATGAGACTTTCCGAAATCGTAGAGCTTCATGATATTAGGATGATCCAGTTTTGACAGAGAATATGCTTCACGTAAAAATAAGGACATTGATTCTTTATCATTGCGTTTCTCCAGTGATGGTTCAAATATCTTTAAAGCGACAAAGGCTCCAGGTTCTTTGTAAAGCTGGCGGGCGTAAAAAACCTCACTAACCCCGCCTTTACCTAATTTTCTCAAAATCTCATATTTGCCAGAAAAATGACAACCGATGGTAATGCTATTATGATCGTTTAGGGTCACTTCTCGCTTTTTTAAGATCGCATATATTTTTGCAAGTAATTCAGGTGCGTGCAGTGGTTTAACGATGTAATCATCAGCTCCAGCAGTTAAACCGTCAACTATTGCACTTTCAGTATCCATACTGGAGACAATGATCACTGGAACGTAAACTGTATGTTCATCACTTCTAATTTCTCTACAAATCTCTAATCCCGTTTTACCAGGCATACTGACATCAAGAATTAAAAGATCAGCAGGTTCTAATCGAAATCCATCGATAGCGTCATCACCATTCGTAAAAATTCTTAGTTTTCTTACCCTATCGTTGAGAAGTCTTCTATATAGTGTTTGAATCAGTTCGTCGTCATCTGCACAAATTATTGAAAATTTGTTGATCTTATCCGTTAATCCCGACATAATTTCAATGTAATCCTATATCAGTTTTTCTATTGAATTTAATAAGACCGTTTCGTCAATAATTGGTTTGCTGATATAATCGTTGAATCCCAATTCCAAAAATTTTTCTTTGTCCCCGGCCATTGCGTGTGCGGTTAATGCTATAATTGGAATTTGACTCATCGCATCGTCTTTTCTGAATTTTTTTAATACTTCAATACCATCCATATTTGGAAGAGAGATATCCATCAAAATGAGATCAGGGGGAGAAATCTTCATCCGGTTCAAAGCGTCTATTCCCGACTCGAATTCTTCAATGTCATAAATATCACAGAGAATTGCGCTAAATAATAATCGATTATCTGGGTTATCCTCAACGAGTACAATCTTCTTCATTGCCATCGCTCCTGATTATTGTGTTAAGTCGATTTTTAACATCTAAAAAAAGTTGATCCAACTCATCGATATTTTTGCCTATAGAGTCAACATTACATTGTATTGCTGATTCTTCCATAGCTTTAAGATATTCCATCATGACCATGGCTCCAATACTTCCCGATGAACCAGCGAGGGAATGAAACAGATGTGCCATTTCACTCCAATCTTTGTTTGCCAATGCATCTTTAACTTTGGCAATTTTTTGTGGAACTCGTTGAAGGAAAATTTCTGCCATTTCGTTCAACAGATTATTACCGCCAACGCTTCGTATCATCTCAATTGCTTTATCATCTATTGAATCTATTTTTTTACTTGATTTATCCAAAATAAATTATTTCCCGTCTAAACCCATTGCCATGACCATAACTGAATATAATGTGATTTATCCTGATTAATTCATGCGATTCGTCGCGAGAGCACTTAACTCGCTCGTAATAAATTGATTAGAGAAAATTTCACAGTGAAAGTGAATTTTCATTCACTGAGATGTAAAATTGAGTTAATCGGTTTATTTGAGCAGAGATTAGGGCTCGCAGCAGAATACTGATGAATTATTTAGGTTAGACCGTGTTCAAAATTTTTTTTACCTAAATGATTAAGACAATTTGCCATGTGTTTTTCACAAATCCATGTAATAACCAATTATGAAAATTAAACTGGAAAACGTAAAGTTAATAGCAAAAGTATATTCGGCCACAGATTAATCTGTTATGAATGGAATTCATTTTTGTATGTACTGCGCTTTCAATACGGTTTGAATAGACTTCTACAATCACCTTCGTGTTATACTAACTCTGAATTGTATTTCCTGCCATTCACCTTAGCCTGGATTATTCATAAACTTTCTATTACGAATCATTATATTACATAATATCAACGAGTTATAAAGTTCAAGGGGTTCGAAATAATTTCCACCACGGCGGATTTTCAACACTGTTTCTGCACGCGAATAATATTCATAACTCATTGATTTCACGCGATCTAATAACTCTCATCACAAAACTTTATGCATAGTGCAGCTTAGCTATTCTTTATTGATTTTTTCCCGGGCATGTCGCGAATCGATGACAGATTTATCCTGATTAATTCATGCGATTCGTCGCGAGAGCACTTAACTGGCTCATAATAAATTGATTAGAGAAAATTTCACAATGAAAGTGAATGTTCATTCACTGAGTCGTAAAATTGAGTTAATCGGCTTATTTGAGCAGAGATTAGGGCTTGCAGCAGAATACTGATGAATTATTCAGGTTAGGATTTATTTATACGAAACTCATTATTATTTGCACTAAACTAGTTCTATGTTAATAACTATATTTCCGAATTATATAATTTGTTTGCAAACCCGGGGGGGGGTAGCAAGACTAAAATTGAGCATATATTCAAACCTTGGGTATATGGGTGGAAGACTAATGTTGTTAAGTTTTTGTTGGAGTTCACAACGTCGGTTGTGTTAATTTAATAGTATAGGAATTTGTATTCTAAGTCATTCTAATTTCAGATTTTAAATAAATTTTACAGAATCTCTTGATAAAGAGTGTGTGTTGGTTTGTAGTTCCGTCTTCAGGCGGAAGTTTTACCGACGCTTCAGCGAGTGCGTGCTACTATTGACTCGCTAAGGCTCATCTGAGGCTTCCGTCTAAAGACGGGACTATGAACCTTACCCCGACCGAGTTTTTCGTTGATTTGATTGTATAAGCACTTGTATTTTAAGTTTCAATTGATGTGAGACGAAAACCCCGGCAAAACCGGTTAAATTTATCGGATTGAGGGTTTAATTCCCCGATGCTTGTGTCGTTCCAATTTTTTTGTTTTTTTGATACATCGTGGGCTTGCACCGAGGTCGTTTATCCAACGAGCACAACTGAGATTATGAAATCCAACAAGTTTTAATGACGATTTTTTATTGAAAATCCTTAACTTCACGATATTGGACCAAGGGAGAATTTAAATTCGAACACTTCAGGATATACTCCGTTCGAATCGGCCAGGTATCTTTTTTTGCTCAGGGTTCTAAAACATAATCTTAAAGTGGGGCACAAGTTCTTGAATCTTAACCGTAAGCTCAGAAAGACTGTATTATGAATCTTCCCTTAATGTCCAAACAGTATCTTTTTATTTGTTCTCTTGTCGGCATGATAGTTGTAGTGGTACTACCAGATTTACATGCCGCAAACGCTAACCTGTTTGTCTCTGCTGAAAATTCGCAGTTTGACAATTATTTCGGCGGTCCCATGGTCATCGAAGTCGTCATCAATGACTCTGACATTAGTGATACAGATGAAGCGAAGGGTGAACCAGATGTCACAATTAACGGCAAACAGTTACGCATGGTTCAAGCTACCGATGGACTTTGGTATGCCTATTTCGCAGATAGACATCAGGCACAACTTGCAGATCAAACGGTCGTCGATGCCGGTGCAGGGGGCAATGTCAATGCCGGTCATGGACTCGATTTTGGAACGTTTTGTGATCGAAATTCAGGTCTCGCTGTAGCAGGTATTGATTTGTCGGATACCGTTGGTTTTACTGTAGCAGGGATCGTTGATGGCGGAACCCACGGTACCACCACCCTGGCGACTTGCACAGCGTCCGCAACATCCGCATTAGGAAATAATGTCGTCAGAGAATCAAAGACACCGACTTCATTGAATGACGGCCAAATCGGCATTAATCGAACAGCATGGCCGATAATTCAACTTTATGATCTCAATCCGACCGGTAATGTTGTTATTCAATACTCAAGTTTTGCAGTTCATTTTTGAGGTGGACCTCATGCTGCCAAGCGTTCATTTCGATGCTCGTCAGGTAATGCTTGGTCGGTTCCATTTGTGGCATACAATATCAAAGATTCACCGAGCATTGTTCTAAACATTC
>JAJFLO010000513.1 GCA_021772675.1 Verrucomicrobiota bacterium
CCTATTCACAGGCGGTGCGGGTTGGTAATACCATTTACCTGTCGGGGCAAATTGCAATAGATCCGGCAACTGCTAAAATGATTCATGGGAGCATTGAGGAGGAGACACACCTGGTTATAAAAAATATTCAGGCTGTTTTGAATGCAGCGGGGTTCGCCCTTAACGACGTCGTACAAAGCAAGGTTTTTCTTTCCGACTTAAATAATTATGGCGCCATGAATGCCGTATATGCAACTTATTTTAAAGACAACCCACCCGCACGAGCAGCGGTTCAAGTGGCGCGTCTGCCCCTGGATGCATTGGTCGAAATCATGGTAACGGCGGTAAAGGTTCACTAAACTATGCACTAATGGTTTATAGCATATTTAGAAAATGTATCTATTATTTAAATATTTTCTTGATAGTAGAAACTATTTTTCTATTTTAATATTAATCAATTCAATCTCACAATTAAAACACTAAGTAGCCCAGGGCAATGGAAATGTAAAATGGTGTTTTTTATTTTAAACGATAGTACAGAAGCTACGACCATAAACCTAAGTTGTTGCCGCTGATGCGAAACGCCATTCGTACCAAACTTTATAGAATTAGAACCGAAGAATCGTATCACCAAGGTGATTAGAGAATGTTTATGATATTAATAAAAGCCCTGCAGATAAATTTTGATTCATACTAATTATATTAGGCGAGTCGAATAACACAAAACCATTATCAATATAAATGTATTATTTTTATAACTTTATCACAAATTAGAAATTTTGTTAATCGACAAGATTTGTCGATTATAGCTAGTCATTCGAGTCGAATAGCAACATGTTTAGAATTTAAACTTTGAATTGGTAATTGTATGGTCTCTCTTTGCTACGTTAACGGAAAAATACAATCCCTGAAAGATGGAGTAATTAATATTTCAGATCTTGCACTACAACGGGGGTACGGTGTTTTTGACTTTGCCCGAACTTACAATGGGAAACTATTTCACTTTGATGACCATATCCAAAGACTTCGGGCTTCAGCCTCTGAGTTGCACCTGAAGTTACCTATTAGCGGTTCCGAGATCACCAGGATAGCCGAACAATTATTAAAGGACAGTACTCTCAATACTCCATCCGTGAGACTCATTTTGACGGGGGGCTATACTTACTCTTCTCCTGTACTCGAATATCCTAACTTTATAATTATTGCGGAAGAGCTACCAACTTATCCGAATGCTGTTTATTCAAATGGCGCGAAACTAATCATGGTAGAATATCAGCGAGAATTGGCTCATGTTAAATCAATCAATTACCTTAATGCTGTCCGGCTCGAACCTGTAAAACTCCAAAAGAATGCTTTTGATATACTTTATCACTCTCATAATGGAATCACTGAGTGTCCGAGGAACAATTTTTTTATTTTTCGAGGGGATACATTGGTTACGCCTGTTACGCATGTTCTTCACGGTATCACGAGAAAGATCATCCTAAGTCTTGCTTCAAACCATTTCACGGTTGAAGAAGGGGCTATTCATCTTAGTGAGCTCGATTTGATCGATGAAGCAATTATAACTTCAACCAGCAAACGGGTCATCCCAGTAACCACAATTGACGACCAGAAGGTCGGAAGTGGTTTGATTGGAGACCGAACTAAAACAATTATGCGACTTTTTGATGAATATACTAACGACTATTGATAGATTACTTTTCAGATATTGATAGAATAGATAAGTAGTTAGATAATAAAAAACAAAAAAGGTGCAATTTGGGCAAAAACTAATACAATCCAGATGATTCGTTACATGAAATCACAGTTCTTGATTCCAGTGGGAGGAGATTTATAACAAATACATGGTTTATTGGGTAGCTCTATTTTTAAATAAAATAATTACAAAAATATTTCATTGCCAAAAGTATAAGAGGGTGATTATAATTGTTGTTGGTGATTCTGGAGCGTATTCATTAAACATTGGCATGATACTGAACAAAATCCAAATTTTTTGGATGCAAAGTGAATTATAAGCAAGGAGAATAAAAATGAAAAAAATACTTCTTATGTCTGTAGGTGGAACCATTTCTCAGGAGCAGGATAAACACCATGTGGCTAAAACATCTGAAGATAAAACCGCAGATGCGTTTACCGTTTTTCTCAACAAATTAGTAGAAGAATGGGAAATGGATATTCAAATAGATGCGAAGCCTTTGATGAACAAAGATAGCTCAAATATAATTCCAAGTGATTGGAAGTTGATGGTAGAAACAGTTGTAGAAAATTATGAAAAGTATGATGCATTCTTAATCACCCATGGAACCAACACACTTGGTTACACCTGCGCTGCGCTTTCTTTCGCACTAGGTAGAATAGGTAAACCAGTGGTGCTAACGGGTTCACAAATTTCCTTTGGTCACCCTGGTTCTGATGCAGTAGTAAATCTGGAGAACGCTATTAGAGTTATCGGAGAATATAAATCCGAAATTGCGGGTGTTATGGCAGTGTTTGGTAGCCACATCATTACTGGCCCCAGGGTCAAAAAAAAGACCGAGTTTGAATATGATGCCTTTACAACTTTCAGTAGCAAGGCGAGTCTTGGACGAATAGGGAACTTACTAAAGGTCAATCGTGAAGCATTAAATGCTCATATGAAGTTTTTAGAACCACATGCTCAGTTTGCCACCGACCTGGATATTCATGCCGATTTTGATATGCAAATAGCTTCTTTAACCGAATTTCCCGGAATGACTGCTGATATCTTTGAGTATCTTGTTAATGATGGAATCAAAGGAATTATCTATCGAGCCACTGGAGCTGGAGATCCTAATATTGCTCCAGTAGGATCTCCATTTGCTGATTTGCGGCAAGGATTTGAATATCTTCAGAAAAATGAGATTCCCATTGTTATCACAACACAAGCACCGGATGGAGTTGCAAGCATGGATGTTAATGAGCCTGGGGTAATGGCACGTAAGCTAGGTGCAATTCCTTCTTATGATATGAGCATAGAAGCTATGACAACCAAACTGGCTTGGTTGCTAGGTAGGGGGTTTACGTACAAAGACATTCGGTCAATGATGATACAATCTTTTCGAGGAGAGATCTCAGAAATTCAACGAAGATAAATTTTTAATTCAATTGGGGCGAACTTGCTTGATTGAAGATAAGATCGGCCTTTTTTTCAAGAGTAAATAAAGCGAGGGTTTAGAATGCCTTTCGATATTTATGTAAGTTACACGCGGTCAGATGACAGCGAACACACTGTCAGAAATTTTATTGATGATTTCAAACGCAAACTCAAGCTACATACTGGCAGAAGCGATTTGACAATTCATATGGACTTTGATGATATAGATATAGAGAGAATCGCTAATGATAAAATAAAGGTTTCTGAAAATATTCAAGATAGCCATATTCTATTGCCAATAATCACTCCAAGTTACTTCACATCAAGCTACTGTGCCCTAGAGTGGGATTCGTTCGTGAGAAAACAGCAGTTGCAAAGTCAAATATTTATTTATCCAGTCGAAATGGGAGAACTCATTGACAAGGTAACAAAATTCAATATTGAGGATAAACTGGATGAAGATGGAATAAGTCGGTTGAAACAATTTAGAAAATTGGAACACCAAACACTAAGTTGGGTAAATCTAAAACATGATGAGCAATCAGCGGAAAAGAACATTAAAGACTTTGTAAGGAAAATTGATGTTGCGTTAACCAAAATAAAGCCTATTCATCGTGGGAAGAAAAACCACCATATTATTGATGAAAATATTGAAGACAAAACACGAAAGAACAAATTTGAAGAAATTAAAATAATTGTAGGGAAAGAGGAAAGAGCCTACCCGGATATGAAACCGGTATGTGTCATCTATACCGGCGGAACTGTAGGAATGGTACGTGAAGAAGAATTGAACAGGGATTCACAACTAAAGATTGGAGAAATATCCGAAGTAATAAATTTCATCCCTAAATTAAAGGAGTTGGAATTTGATATCGATTTTTTTTCTTATAAAACCCCGCTAGATTCTTCAAATATTACTAGCACGGATTGGGTAACGTTGGCCGATATTATTTCTGAACTTTATAGATTGTATCAGGGATTTGTAATATTGCATGGTGCTAATACTATGGCATATACAGCTTCAGCATTATCATTTATGTTTGAGAATTTATCTAAACCAATCATTTTAACCGGGGCTGAAGTCCCCCTTATTGAACTAAATAGTGATGCCGAACAAAACATTATCCGTTCAATCCAAGCTGCAGCGCCTGAATTACCAAGAGGGGCTGGTAACATACCAGAAGTATGTATCCTATATGGTAACGCTATGATTCGCGGGAATCGTGCTACGAAAAAAAATGCCTTGAGTACAACCGAGGGATTCTATTCGCCAAATTTTGGAAAGTTGGGAACGGTCACGCATGACAGAATGTCCTTGGATCATAAGCTAATACGAAAGGCCTTGGAAAGGTATGATATTTTAGAAATTAAAAGGAGCCTATCCACACACAATATCGTAATTCTTGATGTTTATCCAGATATGGATATGAAGATCTTTAAGCAAATTTGCAAATATGATTCCTTGGTAGGAATCATCATCCGTACTTATGGAACAGGGAATGCCCCAGATGTTCCAAGCGATTTTTTAGATGAACTAGAAAAACTAATCCAAAGAGATGTGATTGTTATTAACTTAACGCAATGTCCCGAAGGACGTGTAGAATTGCGGTTATTCGAAACAAATGCCCGATTATTTGATATTGGTGTAATTAATGGGGCGGATATGACTACGGAGGCGGCTTATTGTAAATTGAAGTACTTGTTAGGTAATTTTGCGTACCCTGCGGACTTGGAAAAGATCAAGCTCATGATGCAAATTGAGCTACGTGGTGAATTAACAGATAGTGCTTACACAATAAAATATAATAAAAAGAGAGACAACACGTTAGTAGCACCAACACTTAAAGGAACTGCAAAAGATCTAGCCCATTTTGATCCATCAACTATATCACATGCTGTTCTTAGAATACAGGGGATTAAATTCACAGAAGCCACTAATGTATTGCCGGAAACAGATTTACACGTAAAATTCTACCTTAATCGAAGTACGATTGATGTGGATGAAAGTGAATCAGAGGAAGATATTTACTATAGACTTTGTGAATTTAGACAAAAGTTGGAATACCAAAAATCCACGACCATGATTCCGCAAATTAGCCAAAATATGGAAGTAACCGAAAAGGTTAGGCGCTTGATTCGTTCGGAGACTAAACTTGTAACAATGCAGGTGGTATCAACAAATAAACATTTTTTCACATTTGATTCCATGCGACTAATAATCTTCACACAAAACGCGTAAAGTTGCAATTCAATTACTGAAAGGAATGGGTGGTTTGTGAGTAAACCGAATACTGACATATTTAAACGACAGATTAGCCAATTGGTCATCCCAGAATCAAAAGAAGTTAAACTGAAAAACGCGAGAAATTTGCTTGAGGCGCAAGAGGGGAAAATTCCAGAACCTGTTAGAAAAGTGATCGAACACTGCACTACAAAAAAAATTGGGTTTATTTTATCGCGAAATCAATATGCAGGAAATTGTAGAGATGCGCGAAGTAAACGTGTTCGTTTAGGCCATAAAGGTATTCCGCTCTATGACGAATTAAAATCTATTGTTGGAATATCAAAAGACAATACAGGTAAAACTATCATTCTGGCAATGCATTGCAGGGGGCATATGGCTATAGACCTAAAGCAGGTTGAAAAAATTTGTAATTTTCAAAGTGAAATAAGTCAATTAGCTGAGGATGAACTAATGAGTCGTTTTCATATAAAGTTTGGTTCTGTTAATCCATTCTTATTGGATTATGAATCCAAGCAATCCCTTTTGCATGTTTTCGATAGAGGTATCCTAAAGCCTTTGGTCAGATTTCCCGGTACGATGATGACGAATACCGGGGAACATACTTGGGGAATAGAGTTTGATCCACGGGATCTTGTAGGTTTAATTGCACACAAAGTTATTGGTAAGATAGCAGTGACTGATACTGAATTAAAAAAATACGAACTGCCACATCGGCTAAACCCTAAATCGATTGGTATTATCACAGGGAATGGTCCTGATTCTGGGATCGCTCTTTGGCAAGACATCAATAAAAATATTGTAGAAATTCTGGGAGATCATTTTTTAGGAGATATTTCATTGCCACAAGTAACTGTTATTTCAGTACCTGCAATGGGCTTGTCTATGGAATTGGATCGGAGAGAACAAGCTACTTGGCAGGCTCTTTCCGAAGCGGTAATAGAAATGAAAGAGCAAAAAGTAGAGTTGCTCGCACTTGCCTGTCATACTACTCATTATTTTACTGACAAGATAAAAGAGATCTTTGATGGTGAACGTCAAAAATTCGTATCAATGCCAAGTGTTGTACTTAAATATGTGGAAGAAAATGATATCGACGAAATGGCAATATTAGGGATTAGCTATGTCTCAAATTTAGATCAGTGGAGTGCATATAAAAGACTAAAAAGGTATAAAATTGAAGAAATTGATTATGAAACCAAAAAGAAATTCCATGAGCTTGGTTATTTTGTTAAGAAAAAGGATCGATTACACCAAGGTTATAAAGAGTTAAATTGGTTGATAAATAACAAAATTAAGTCCAAAAATGTGATTATTGCTCTAACTGAACTCTCAATATTGTTTCAAGCATTTCGTAAAATTACACAAGAAAGTGAAAGGAACATTATTGATACACTTGAATTATATGCACAAGTAATCGCTGAAAAATCTATTGGGTTGACTAAAGAATAACGAACTACCTAATCTAAATAACGGGAGGTAACAGTGGTTACGTTGAAAAAATTGTGGCATATATGTTTAGATATTTATCGAAGATTGGATTCGGATAATATTACTTCGGCTTTAATCGTCCTGGTTGTTTTAATAATACTAATAATCATTCCAACATTCTTATCAGGGAAGTACCACGAACCAGATTTCTTAGACAACATCTTGGGGGAAGCAAATGGAATGGTGCTTGATTTACTAATTTTTGGGGTATTTGTTACATGGCTTTCAAGTAAAAGGGAAACAAAGAGGCAGGTTTTACATTATAAAGATGAAATCGACGACTTTAGAAATTGGCCAGATCAAACTGCTGCACGTAGAATTAGAGGAAACATTCGTAGGCTAAACAAATTGGGTGTTCACAAAATGGATCTGCATGAATGTTACTTGGTTGATGCCAATCTAGCTGATATTAATCTAAAAGGCTCCGATATTTGGGGAGCGAATCTTAGTGGGTGCGATCTCGATAGTGCAGAAATGCAACGATGTGACCTTTGGAAAACAAATTTGACAAAGACAATACTACAGGGAGCAGATTTTACTGAAGCAAAGCTAAATGACGCGAATCTAACAGGTTCAAACCTATCAGGTGTAATATTGAAAGGTGCTAATTTAACAAATACAAACTTCCAAGATGCAAACCTTAATAATGCAATACTTGACGACGCAAACTTAACTGGAGTTGAGGGTTTAGAGCCAATTCAATTATCAAAGGTAAAATCGTTAAACAATATACTGCTGGATGAAAAACTCTTAATTAAAGCTAGACAGCATAATCAAAAGCTTTAATTATTTCTATTTCGTCAACAACTATACAATTGCAGAATGTAGTTTGGTATTAACTGCTGAAATAATGCGTGAGGTACCATTCAAGCCACGTGTCGCACGTGGCTTTAGAGACTGTGTGAAAACAGTCTCTAAAATAAAACTCAGAAATCCAGCCAAAGCAAAAGGCGGTCACCTGATTTTGATGTTAGGGCGGTAAAATTAAAGATTTTGTACTTTTTATATTGTGGTTAGGCTACTTCTTGAAGCGTTCAGAATGTGAACCAGTTCTTTCTAAAATGAGAGTGTTTTTACTGGATTTATAAATCAGTAGCCAGTCAGGTTCGAGATGGCAATCTCGGCATCCCTTCCAGTTTCCTGATAAGGGATGGTCTTTATATTTCACATCTAATGGTTTTTTGACAACCAATTTTTCAATAACTGTCCGAAGCTTATCAATATTTTTATTTTTTTTTGGATTCATTTGTAATCTCTTTTAAACTGAATGGTATAGTAGATTTTCAATTATCAAGTTCCTGAAATAATTCATCAACACTTCCGACTTCATTAAGTTCTTTTCCTTTCTCCGATTTCTGCAAAGTAGCTGCTGTGAGTTCATTAGGAATTTTGACATCAAAAGGAATCCCCCTACCTGAGTAAGATATATTGAAATGGCTTCTGACATTGAAATATTAAGTGCATTCAATATTCTCTGTGCTTTAGATTTTACTTCAGGGTCAATTCGTGCTTGGATGGTAGCTGTTCTGGGCATTTTAATCTCCATGAAAAGTAAAAAATATTGTCATAACAAATAACATACATTTGACATACAAAACTAATGACAGAAATCAATCAAAAGTTTAAGATAATGAACGGCAAAATCCATGTTTTTTCTCTTTACAATAAAAATTGCTTTAAATAAACTAAAACTTCCTTTAAGTCTCCATTATTACCAAAATCTTTTTTAATTCCGATAAAATTAATTGGCTTGATAGGCATCAAAGTCTTATATTCA
>JAJFLO010000514.1 GCA_021772675.1 Verrucomicrobiota bacterium
GCCACAAACACAAAATGATACATTAGCAATGATACGTTATGACTTTTACGAATTAGCTTACCCATGAGCTAATTTATAGCATCCTTTTCTTGACGCCGCAAGCGGACGGGGTATTAAACCCATGGCTACGCAATAAAAAAATATCGGTAAGTTTTTCTGAAAAAATCGACTGCCGCACCACAAGTGCACAGAATATGAAAATACTTGATAATCGAATCGCATCGACATAATTGTTGGGTAACGATCCCATGAGTAGAATTAAATTACTTTAATTCTTCCTTTTTCGGTAGCTTAACGTCTAAATGAAGTTCTTTAAGCTGGCGGGGTTTAATTGAAGAAGGTGCATTCATCATAAGATCTTGAGCCTGTTGATTCATGGGAAAGGCGATAACTTCACGGATATTTGGGGATTTTGTGAGAAGCATAATAATCCGATCAATCCCAGGCGCAATTCCTCCATGTGGAGGCGCACCCAGTTTGAATGCGCGAATTAAACCAGCAAATTTATCATTGACTTCTTCTTTTGAGTACCCGGCAATATCAAAGGCTTTATACATAATTTCTGGCTTATGATTTCGAATTGCACCGCTAGATAGTTCAATTCCATTGCAGACAAGATCATATTGGTATGCCAAAACATCGAGTGGATTCTTATTATTCAATGCATCTAATTCACCCTGAGGCATGGAAAATGGGTTATGTGAGAATTCAACTTTTCGGGTCTGATCGTTTAGTTCAAACATTGGATAATCGACAATCCAACAAAAACGGTAGGCGTTTTTTTTACGCAAATCTAATCGATCTGCTAATTCTTTCAGAACAGCTGCGCCAATATCACAAACCTTTTTTTCTTTATCGCAGATAAAAAACATAACATCGGTGTCTTCTATTTCACCTTTTTCTTTGAGCATCTTCAATGCATCTTGAGTTAGAAACTTAGCGATTGGACTACGTTCCTTCCCATCATTCCAGCCAATGTAGGCCAGTCCTTTTGCTCCGACAGACTGTGCAAATTCAATCATTTCGTCAAAAAACTTCCGTGATTGATCAACAATTCCCTTGACCGTAATTGCTCGCACCACCCCTCCCTTTTTAACGACATTAGAAAAGGCGTTGAATTCAGAATCTCTAAATGCGTCGGTTACATCAATCAGGCGCAATGGGTTTGTAAGATCCGGTTTGTCATTACCAAATTCCAATATGGCCTGTTTGTAAGGAACGCGAACGAATGGTGCGTCGTCACTTTCTCCATCAGAAAATTCTTTAAAAAGGCCGGATAGTACAGACTCGACATCTGCAAAGAGATCGTCCTGAGTGGCAAAAGATCGTTCTAGATCAAGTTGATAAAATTCACCCGGAGATCGATCGGCGCGTGAATCTTCATCACGAAAACATGGTGCAATTTGAAAATATTTATCAAATCCGGCGACCATCAACAATTGTTTGAATTGCTGCGGTGCTTGCGGTAATGCATAAAATTTTCCTGGATGCAAACGGCTGGGCACAAGAAAATCACGTGCACCTTCGGGAGAACTCGATGTCAAAATCGGTGTTTGTAATTCGTTGTATCCCAAATCAACCATCCGTTTACGTATACTGTCGATTATTTTGGAGCGGACAATGATATTTTGATGCAGCTGTTCTCTGCGTAAATCCAGGAAACGATACGATAACCGTGTTGATTCTGGACACGGCGCTTCGTCAGCAACTGGAAACGGCAAAATGTCTGCTTTACTCTGCATGATCATTTCATCTGCGGCCAACTCAATTCGGCCTGTAGGAATTTTAGTATTTACCGTTTCTTCATCACGGAGAACAATTTTACCTGTAAACGTTACAACTGATTCCACCCGCCAGTGATGCAAATCTTGGTAGATATCCTTTTCAGGATCGATGACAATCTGAGTAATACCATAGTGATCACGGAGATCAACAAAGATAACCCCACCATGATCTCTGACCCGATGAACCCAACCTGAAAGACGAACATTTTTACCGACAAGGTCTTGGCATAACTCACCGCATGTGTGTGTTCTGAATTGATGCATTGTCTTTATTTGTGACTAGTTAAAGTTAATAGTAAAAAGCGTCGAAGATCCGCCGTGGCGGAAACAGAAAAAAGTAATTAATAATTTAATTGCATATAATCGGGTTAGGCGACAACCGAAATGTCAACATTAGGCCGTAATCCAGCACAAACAGCCAATGCATCATGCACCTTATGATTCTTAAACGCTTCGATTAATGTGTCATCAACCGACTCAGTGTTATCAATGGCAACGAACGCCTGCTGTGTCAAATTATAATCAAAGCGTGGCGCCCATTTCCGCGAACCCAATCGAGCTGTTGTTGAACAATTGTCTACCATGTGGGCAACACCTTTAAAATGCATATATGGATTTAGAGAATCAACGCATTCAATGACAGATTCATTAACAATTTCAGAATACGGATGTCCCTTTTCAATTAGCACATCAATCTGGGCCATCATCGTTGCACAATAAACTCCTGCAGTAAATGGGTTTAACGGAATTTTGATTTCATCTCTATTGCCCCGAACCTCGATACCAACCTGCCATGGTCGTGTTCCATCAATTTTACCCATTGGAAATTCTGCATGCCGTTTTCCAGCATTAACAACGCTGCGGATTTCATTACCACATGCAACATCATCATAAATTTCCAAGACAATATCCTTGGCTGGAATGTATGACGCTGAATAGGCCCGTTCAAAGACTTTCTTTTCATTATCATTCAAACTATCATAAACTGCCTTGATTCCATCTCTTGAAATGATCTTGGATATCGGCCCGGTAATGCTCTCAGCGGAATTAATAAATGCCTCTATTTCATTCATATCCAATTCCAGATAGCGGCGGTATAAACATTCGATGATACCATGTACTGCTCCAAGCAGGATGCCGCGTTCTCCAAAGATATCGGATTTATATTCCGATTCAAGTGTCGTCATAAATGCAAAGGGTGCCCCTAATCCAACCGCCCAGCCCAACGCATAGTCAGTCGCTTTGCCATCGACATCCTGTTGTATTGCAAAACTGGCATTGATTCCCGCTCCATTCACTTCTTTTCCCTGTTCATAAAGACGCCGAACAGATGGCCCCATACCCTTTGGACAAACACCGATAACATTGATGTTATCCGGAAAAGAATCTGCAACATTGGTAACATGTCCGAGCAAAAATCCATGGGACAATCCCAAGGTAGCACCTGGCTTAATCGCAGCAAAAATTTCTTTATATAATTCAGCTTGTGCTGCATCTGAAATTAATAACAAAACCAGGTCGGATTCTCTGATAACCTCAAACATCTCGCCCAATGTCCCATTGCTTTTACTAAATCCAGCGGCTTCAGCGGCAACTTCAGAACTTGAGCCTGCCCGCAGACCTATTTTGACAGTTATATCCGTGCCCTCAAGAGAATCGCGAAGATTCTGTGCCTGTGCTGGTCCCTGTGATCCCCAGCCAATAACACCAATCTTTTCAATTCCGTCAAATGCCTCAGGAAGTTTTGAAAATAAATGCCTGCCACCCCGTACAATATATTCTTCTGTCCCAGCAAGACTAATTCTTTCTCTATCAAAAATCTTTGATTCAAATATATTTTTCATACAATCTATCTCCTCATACAGCTCAAGTGTTGTTCATCATCGAATAATTAGTGTAAAATAAAAACCCATACATTACACATAAACATAAGTAAATCTCCTATAAATAGGAAAATTAGTATAAAATTGTTGAGGAATAATGTATGGGATTGGGAGTAAGCGTATATATTAATGCAGGGAAAAAAGAGAAATGCATCCCAAACAAGTAGGAAATGGATTTTTACAGCAAGATCCAAATATTATCTTAATATTCTTCACGATCTCAAAAAGACTACGAATGTCAAATTCCCTGTGCCTTACTTTTATAATATGTTAACCCGACCTGAAACTATCTCTCCTGGAGGTATAAGTTCAAAATCGTTGAATTGATTTGAATTTGACGCGGTTCTATCTGCAACACATACTACTTTTGCGACGATGCCAATATCATTGATAGTATTAATGAATTGTTGTTGCGAATCATCCCAATCCAAAAGACATATAATCGCACTTGTGTAATTGCTTAACTGATCTTTTAGTTCCAGAGTTAAATTGTGAAATGGCGTGCCACTGTAATAATCAAGAGAAGCCAATATCTCAAATAGTTCCTTTTGCTGATCGATTTCACCTTCGTTTACCATTTTTATATTTTCAGGACTGTTAACATATAAATCAATGGTATAATCCTGCCTTGTCAGGTAATCGATTACAGCAGCAGCTAATGACATCGATGCTTCAAATTGACTATTACGTTTATTGAAAAACCGTTCGCGGTAGGATAGTTTGGACACGCAACAATCAAGAAACAGCATAATATGCCTGGAACTTTCGTCGCTAAATTCTTTTACGACAGGTTGCTGAAACCTCGCCCAGGAGGGCGCATGAATATGTTTAGGGTTATCTCCATAACGAAATTCTCGACATGAAAAAAACTCCATTGATTGACCCGACAAATCCGCATGAGGTTCGCGACCGGAATAGTCATTGGGATGGCTGCAATCAAAGGAAATATCGTTTAATTCATGATATTCCGGATAAATCAGCATTGGTTTGCTTGATTTTCCACGGCTTCCCCAGCGCCAAAGTCCAAACGGAAATGAAGAATCAGCGACAAGTTGTGGCAAAAGATACCGTCCGCGCTCTTTGGCAACGATAGAATTGGAAAGAGATATCTTTTCATTGGTTTTGATTAAGTCTATAAATGCTTTAGCACGATCAAATTTCAATGTTGATTTGAATGGTATTGTATCAACATAAATATCCCAAACAGGTAATTTTGATAGATTTTTTACAGTGTAATTAATGCGGATAGACGAATTTGCAGCGGCAGATTCAGGCAGATATCTCACCAGTTCTAATCTTGGTTTAAAGATCAGTCCAATTAGAAAATCAACAACAAACAGCATTATTATTGTGATCGATAAATAATAGATTGGCATTAACAACGTCAACATTCCTCCTAAAAGGAAATATCCGCTTGCTAAAAAGAGAACCGCGCCGGCCTTGGTGAAATACAAGGCAAAAAATGCGGTAACCCAATGTTTCACCATTACGTTGACTGACCGGTAGCCTTTTATCTGTTTACCCGGATAATTAAGTACCACAGGGCCATCGAAAAATCTTGTCTGTAATAACTTATAGAATCGTATGAACTTACGCATAAAAAATTCAGCGGAGTAATGCAGTTAGATAAAATTATAAATAGTAAATAAAACCCAATCGCCAAAATGATACATCCAATTCCTTTAACCCCTTAACCCGGATTTCTCACAATACTGTCTGTTACAAACAGCGTATATCACCTAAATTCAAAGTTTTAACTTGTCTCACGATTCTGTTCAGCATAACTCGACACACTGTCATCCGCTCGTCTGTGTCAAACCATTGAATATAGGCAATCTAAGCTTTCTCACCATAAAGTTCGTGAGAAAACCAGGTTAAGAAGGTCTACTCAATACCAGCAACACAGTACACAATGAGTTAGGATTATTATGGTCCTCAAACATGGGGTTTCAAAATAGAGTAAATGCTTGTCAAAAGTATCGTATTCTCATTAACTGACCTGCTGCAAACCGACGAGGAATTAACCCACGAGTGGGATTAAACTGGTACTGGAATAGAATTGATAATTTCTTGAATAATTTGAGTTTTCTCTTCGCCTGAATATCGTGATGTTTTATCGAGAAAAATTCTATGAATTAAGATAGAAACGGCGAGTTCCTTTACATCATCTGGAATAACAAATTCACGATTTCGAAGAAAGGCAAGTGCCTGAGAAGCCCGATATAACATTAATGACGCTCTTGGACTGGCACCCAATTTTATACGATGGTCGTCTCTTGTACCACGAATAATCGTCAGAATGTATTTTGCCACAGAATCTTCCACACCAACATCTCTAACGGATTTCTGGATTTCAGTAAGTGTTTCACAATCTGCTACCGCAGTCAAATTATCGATAGGATGTGATCTTTTTTGGGAATTAAGAATATCCATTTCCTTTTCATCATCCGGGTATCCAATTTTGAGACTGATGAGAAAACGATCCAGCTGCGATTCAGGAAGAGGATAGGTACCATGAAACTCAATTGGGTTTTGCGTTGCAATTACAATAAAGGGATCAGGCAATTTATGAGAAATTCCTTCCACAGTCACCTGCTTTTCGGTCATCGCTTCTAGCAGGGCTGACTGTGTTCTTGGTGATGCTCGATTGATTTCATCTACAAGTAATATATTGCCAAAAACAGGCCCCTTTCTAAAAATGAAGTCTCCAGTCCGGGTATTATAAATCGACCCGCCAACAATGTCCGCTGGCAATAAATCAGGAGTAAATTGTACTCGATGAAATTCTGCCTGTACTGATTTTGCTAACGATTTTGCCAGCGTGGTTTTACCTACGCCAGGGACGTCCTCCAGCAAAATATTGCCCTCACTAAATAATGCAACAAGGACATAATCAATTACATCGTCCTTGCCATGGATTACCTTTTTAAGATTTTCCTTTAAGTCAAGAATGACTGTATGTAAAGGACGATCATTTTTTTCCATATGACTCCAATTTCAGTTTAATTCACTTAATTATAAAATTTTGGTGGCGTCACAATTGGGAGACCCAGGTATGATGTAAGAGGATAAAGTAAGAGTTCACTTTAAATTGTTTTTACCACGAAACAATAAAAAGGAACTCTTATGGAAGTCACTGTTAAATTTGATTATACCTTAGATTT
>JAJFLO010000515.1 GCA_021772675.1 Verrucomicrobiota bacterium
GCCACAAACACAAAATGATACATTAGCAATGATACGTTATGACTTTTACGAATTAGCTTACCCATGAGCTAATTTATAGCATCCTTTTCTTGACGCCGCAAGCGGACGGGGTATTAAACCCATGGCTACGCAATAAAAAAACGAGCTCGACGAAATTCAGTTCCGTCTTGGGTATCTCCAAAGGCGGCATCAACCTTGTCATCCGCCTCGAAAAAAGCCCAGTCGTTCATTATACGACCGCCAATTTTGAGTTGGAATTGTTTGTCAGGGGATGTGAACCGCAGACCATTTTTCCATTTAACGATCATAGAATCGGTTTTGGTTCTCTCCTCCAGCAAGGTTTCAATCTCGGTCAATCGGTGATCATGGTCTGATGAGGATCGATCTTCCAAATTCTGATCCGGTACATTCTCAATCATTTTTTGGGATAATATGTTATTCTTCTTAAGGAGTTGTTCTAGTTCTGTAAGCCTTTGCGTCAGGGATTTAACGGTTTGCTCTAACTCATCTATACGTCTTAACTGCTCTGTATCCTCAGCCCGAATAACAATATTTGAACTGACCAATAAAAGACAAATAACAATGATTCGCCGTGTCAGTTTAGCATTCATATTTTTTACATTTCCTTTATTTTCTTTTTTTTAACTGAATATAGGATGATCCAATTGACTAATATCCAGAAGTGGTCCTGCGAGGTATGTATGTGTTCAATAGAACATTATTGAATAGTATTGTACTGCCAAATAAACCTTTAACCTAGATAGACCCCGTTATACCTTTTCGAACGGGGTCTAGATAAGCCCGGCGTAAGTCCTTCGGCAGAGCTTACCTGGCAGTCTGTCGGACTTTAGAAGAATCCACTTCGAAAACCACATTCTTGGCTCATTTATGTCCGAATTATCGTCGAATATCGCAATATATTCCTCAGATCTGGACAAAAATGTTGTCAATTCGACGATTTCCAAAGTCCGACAGACTGCTAGCAAAACTGGAACAGACTTGTCCAGTTATGTGGCGCATAAAGCAAGCCAAAAATGAATGATAGGTAATTTGATTTTTATATTGACTTAACATAGATAGTATTAATGGGAATATTTAAGGGAAATCGTAAAAATTAACACTCGATTGGGGAATTTTAACAGGTAATGTGAATTCACGGATACTTGTCCCGCTAATCTATATCAAGTTGTCTCAATATTTACTGATTTTTATTGCAATAATAACACAGTTCACCTTTGCTGCAACTTCCGTAAAATACTCGTTGCGAAATCGGTCAGAGTATCATCTCTGGCCCCCATGATAATAATTTGATCTCCCCGATACGCCAGTGATAAAAATCGGTCAGCGATTTGGTTGCGGTCTGTAATATGTTCTGCTTTAGTTCCATTTGATTTAATTGTATGAATTAATTCTGAGGTGGAAATTTTTTTATCAGCAGTGCCGCCAGCGTAAAAAATATCCGGCATTACGAGGATATCATTTTTATCAAGAGAATCAGAAAAGGCTTTAATTAATCCATTTCTGGCAAGATAGGTGGGTGCATAACCATGGGGTTGAAACATGACCAATAATCGCTTTTTTAACCGTTTTAGCGCGTTAAGTGACGCAACTATTTTTTCAGGGTTATGAGCAAAATCATCAATCACGGAAATTCCATGTATACACCCCAGAACCTGTAAGCGTCTCTTTATTCCCTTAAACGTTGATAATGCAGTTGCACAATCAGTCAGTGATATGCCATAGGCGCTGCATGCCGCAATTGCTGCCAGCGCATTTCCCAGATTAAATTCGCCTAACAGGTTGAGGTTAAAATCCACTTCGTTAATCCTAAACAATATTTTATCGGTACTAAACTTGGTAGATTCTGCAATAATATCGGCATCATTATTCTTCAAACTGAACGTTATAAAATCGCAATTTGACCTCAAAAGTTTTCGCGATTCGTTACAATCAAGATTTAGTACGGTCGCGGTGGTTGATTTTTCCGAAAAATTGTGAAATAACGTGTTCAATTCATCAAGGGATTTATGATCAAGGGAAATATTAGTTATTACTGCAATGTCTGGTTGGTAATATTCGATTGTGGCGTCACTTTCATCAGCTTCAATGACTATCAGGTCATCATTATTGCAATAAACGCTGCCAGAATATTTCGATGATTTCGCATTAAGCATTTCCGCGCCATTTATAACGGTTGGATTTTTACCTAACTCTGTAAGAATGTGACCAATCATCCCGGTCACCGTGGATTTACCGCTCGTCCCCCCAACAGCAATTCCAAATTTACCATTAATAAATATTTCTGAAAGTATTTGTGCACGTTTCTTAATCGGGATATTTCGCTGTTTTGCTTCCTGTACATCCGGAATCGTATCTTCTACAGCAGTGGAAACGACCAGCTCATCAACCGCTGAAGATATGCCCGATCCATCCTGAGGAAATATTTTTGTCCCTTGAGAAACCAGTAAATCACGAGTGGTAAGTCCTTTGTTTTGATCGAAGTTTCGATCAGATCCCAAAACTACATGCCCATTATAATTAAGTACCTGAGCAATCGAATTCATACCGCTGCCACCAATACCGCAAAAAAAATACGTTTTTTTATTGCTTGTCATCCTAAGTTCCTAAATTGAACTGATTTTAGGAATTGCGTCGATAAGCTGTCGGGTATATGAATGAGTTGGATTTTCATATAGGATTTTTGTATCTGCTATTTCAACAATTTTGCCATTTAACATAATGGCAACACGATCTGCTAAATAATTAATCACTCTGAGATCATGAGAAATAAAAATTAGTGTTAAATTTAGTGATTGGTGCAGTTGTTTAATCAAATTCAAAATCTGAGCTTGAATAGAAACGTCAAGACTACTGACCGGTTCGTCACACAAGAGAATTTTAGGTTTTACTGCAAGTGCTCTGGCAATTCCTAATCGCTGTCGCTGCCCACCTGAAAGTTCATGAGGATAGCAGTCACTATGGTGTATGTTCAAGCCAACAATATCAAGAAGTTTTTCAGCTTCAACTCTGGCTTTCTTGCCATGTAGATTTTCATAATTTATCAATGGTTCAGCAATATTTTTCCATGCGTTTAACCGTGGATTTAAGCTGGAATACGGATCCTGAAATATCATTTGAATTGATCTCCGAACTTTTCTTAATTCTATTCCGTTCAATTTGGTAATATCTTTGTTCCCAAATAGAATTTTTCCAGTCGATGATTTTACTAGGTTTAGAATTCCCTTGATAAGTGTTGATTTTCCGCTACCACTTTCTCCCGCGATACCTAGAATTTCATTTTCGAACAACTCCAAATTTACGTCATCTACCGCATTCTTTTTGTTATTCTTTCCATAAGAAATTTCAAGATTTTCAATCGATAAAAGAATTTCTTTTTCCTCAGCAGGCGTACTAACCGAATCGATGTTTTTGATTTTCTCTTTCGGTTCTGGTTTTAGATCGAAATGGCAGCGGTAAACATGTGACTCGGAATTCGAAACTTTTATTGGATCTTTTTCATTACAAACAGGTTGAGTATATTCACAGCGCGGACTAAACACACAACATCCTGAAAAATGATTTATTAAATCTGGAGGTTGGCCTTTAATGGTAAATAGTTGTTTTGCCTGTCGACTTCCAATCTGTGGAATCGCTTTTAACAATGATTTCGTGTAGGGATGTTTCGGATTGCGAAACACATCAGAAACGACTCCTTCTTCAACAATTTTACCCGCATACATGACGGCCACATTGTTGCACAGTCCTGAAATGATTCCTAAATCATGAGTAATCAAAATCATACTCATGTTATTCTGTTGCACATTATTTTTTAATAATTGAAGAATTTGTGCCTGAGTTGTGACATCAAGAGCGGTAGTGGGTTCATCTGCAATAATTAAATCAGGAGAACAGGCAATGGCGGATGCAATCAGAGACCGCTGTCTCATACCACCCGAAAATTCATAAGGATAATGAGTTACACCAGTGTCTGCATCAGGTATTCCCATTTTATCAAGCAATGAGATCGCTTGATTTTTCGCATCGTCTTTGGATAGATTTAAATGTCTTTGTGCATGCTCAATGACTTGTGTGCCCATTTTCAGATATGGATTTAAACTAGTCATCGGATCCTGAAAAACCATTGCTAGTTTTTTACCTCTAATCGATTGCATTTTTTTTTCTTTTGCATTGATTAGATTTTCACCCATAAATATTAATTCTCCACTGAGAGAAACATCCTTCATGTTAAATAATTTCATTAGACCCAAAGCAAGGGAACTTTTCCCGCATCCGCTTTCTCCTACAATGGCTAATGTTTCACCATATTTTAGGCTTAAAAACACATTATTGACAGCGCATAACTCCCCCCGATCTGTATGGTAATTAACACTAAAATTATTTAATTGTAGAATCTCATTCTCAACCATAAACTTGAATGCCTATCTTCATTTTTTGTTTTGATAAATTTCATGGTTCTGCATAAAAATGCCGATATTTTATTGAGGCAATTGCCCGGTTTGTAGTTAGAGCCCATTCGAAAAGCTATCGCAATCACGTTGGGCGACAGACTCTTTCGGCTAATTTTAACTTTTTTGATACGAATCCGATACTAATGCATCAAACGTTACATCAAAAAAGCGAAAATTCGTCCGAATTAGCCTCATGCGTGATTGTGAGAGCTCTTCGAATGGGCTCTAGTTAGACCGTATTCGAAAAGGTAAATTGCTCAATTTTGACCGTGCCATTTTGGCGCAATTCGTTGATTTTAATGTCGGTGAAACATGGGCCTGACATAATCGTTGCCGATTCGCCAGCTTTTCTGCGAGCAGCTTGTCG
>JAJFLO010000516.1 GCA_021772675.1 Verrucomicrobiota bacterium
TGATTGAAAAACTTTCCGTCCTCTACACCGAGAATTCTTACTAACGGCGCTGTTTTGTCGATAGTGAACAGCAGCGTCTGTTCATAACTCTTTCCAGTGTCATCAATACAAGTAGCCTTAAGAGTATAATCACCTTCTGCCTGGATTCCTGTTCCTGGTTGAAAATCATTGCCGTTTAATTGCATTTCACATACCTGAGAAGATGATGACGTAACGTCAGGATATAGAGTGGTATTTGAAAACTGACCGCTACTAACACCCTTAAAAGAAATACGCGTCACATCTAGATCAACGAAAGATAGCTGAGAAATTGATGAGTTGATATTTTCCATTCGCTGAATCCCCCAGACAAGTAACAAAAGTGCAAATAAAATAATGATAATAATTAATAGTAACTTACGCTGTGGAAAGGGATGATTGACAATGCCGAGTTGAGACGATTTTTGATTGTTGCCATGGTCAATTTCATCAACAGAGGCGAGGCACGCATCAAGCTGTTCTATAGCATCATCCATGCTCTTATATCGATCTTGAGGATTAGGTCGTATAGACGTCTCAATAAAATTACGAACGGAAGTCGGAAGTTTTTCAACTCGACTGTGGTCAACATCCTTAGGACTTTCTCCGGTTATCATTTCATAGAATAATTTCCCCAGAGAGTATACGTCTGAACGCATATCAACTCCCCCGGGATTTCGATATTGCTCCGGCGAAATATATTCAATAGTCCCGATTACTTCTCCGGTAACAGTTAACTTCGAATCATGTTCGACATGAGCCAATCCGAAATCAACGATCTTAGGTTCGATTTTGCTCTTCTTAAAAAATAAAATAATATTTGCAGGTTTTACATCCCGATGAACACATCCTTTTTTATGGCCATAGGCCAACCCTTCAGCAATTCCTTTCGTAATTTGAATAGCTTCTTGGATAGAGAGATTCCCATGTTCTTTTAGATATTTGGACAATACGTTTCCAGAAATATATTCCATCACGATATAATGTTCATCATCCTCTTGGATATAGTCATATACCCGCACAATATTATCATGATCGAGTCCCGCTATAACTCTTGATTCACGTTCGAAACGTTCAATTAAAGACATTGACTCGTTTTTTACTAGATGCTTAACAGCAACTTCACGATTCAATATATTGTCATGGGCTAGATAGACGATCGCAAATCCACCTCGACCCAGTTCCTTTATTTTCTCAAAACGAGAAGGAAGAGACGTGCTTGAAGTTTGGGATATTTTCTTTTTTCTCGGTTGCTCCAATTTAGTCGGCAACACATCACCAATATTTTCCACATCACTCCATTTACTCAGGACTTCTTCCAATTGATTTGGATTAATGTCAGGATAATTACGGTAGAAGTCTATCAGAGTCTGCGGTGCATCCTGATTTCGGAGATTATTGCAGATCAAACTTGTTAGATTAGTGGGTTTAAGTCGGGTGCGGTTAGCATCATTCAAATCAAGAAGATTGAAACTGCCATCACCTGGTATGAATTTCCGATCATTCGAATGTAACAAAATTAATTTTATATGTCCCGTTGAAACATACCGTGGAATCGTTGTATACGAAAATTTACGCCGCAACACATAAGGTAAAGATAACAGCCCCCCTTCAATAAAGTTGTCAACGTCAGTCTCGTTCGAAATAAGGAAAACTGGTGAATTTTCCATGGTAAGATTTATTAATTCGGCAAAGTCTTTTTGGGATTTACGCACAAGTTTATTGATTCTGTTCGAAACATCTTTGGTAACATTAGAAGTATCAATAGTTAACTTCAAATTTGACAGTCGATCTGAGTTGTCAGGAACTCTGATTGGAATTTTTCGTATTGTACGAAACAGGAGAAACGGATTATATTCAACTTGTTCCAATTGCCCTATATCGCCTACAAGACCATGATCAATCACTGCAGCACCTCTGAAAAATCCGACATGATTCAGCAAAATAAAGGTTTCATCGTCAAATGTTAGGAAGCTCACACCATTTTGATCGTGGTGGCTTGGTGGGATCCCGCTGTATAACGGCTGAATAATTTTTTCAACGTTTCGTTTTTTAAAAGAGGATGAACTGTTCAGTAATGACGGTTGTAAATTTCCCCGTCGTTCAATAAAAAATTGTTCGAAAATGAGATCCATTAATTCCGTTCTGTTTAAATTGGTTCAGGACCGTTCCTTAGAAGCCCGCCAACGGGTTCACTTTTACCCATATCAATCAACATGAAACAGGGGTAAAGTAGCAACTGTTTGTGGCTGTGAAGTATTGGAAGCAATTAACCCGCTGAAATACACCCAGGAATAAGTATGCTGCTATTTACCCATAATAGTTTCGCTAACTTAATCTATGCAAATTCTTAAGTTGATGCAAATGCACACCGCGGGATCTTAATAAATTAAGCGACACGCAAACACAGTTTCCTGAAATTTTACAACTACTATGAACCCGGATAACTCCATTAATCGTTGATATTATTTGATATGTCCTGCTTTACTACAGGATTAAATGTTTATCTATAACCCAAAAATGGATAATAAAGTTGACAACTATGTTTGATATTCTTTTTTTATGCTCAATAATTCCATTTAATTATTAAGTCATTACCATGCCGAATGTCGCAAGAGTGAAAATTGTAACAATAATTTACTCTATCATATTGCTATTAGATGAATAAGGATTTTGACATTTAAATCGACCGACGAAGGTCAATTTGACTAATAACTGAATAAATCCAAGAATTTATAGCAGTATCCACCATTATCATCCTCATCAAATTTGAAAATTACTGCTCAAACATAGTTATTAACTATTTCTCTATTTTGGGTTATAAATCAAGTTAGGTTTGTCACACCAATTATAATATAGACCCCGTGGAATTAATTTTTTGTGTATAAGAATAAACAATAATTAATCAAAATTCAGAATTCCATGCCTATCGAAAGAGGCTGGAAAAATGAAGGATTATTCTTTGTGCTCTCTCTGAGAAAAGATATTTTATCTTCAATATTGTTCAGATATTCTAGATTATTGTAATTAGATAATTCTGTCAGGAACGCAATTGATCTTCTTGGAAGTTCTTTTGTTCTTAATTGTACACTCCACTCTCCATTTTCCTGACTAATATACGTATCTGAGACATCACATGAGCATACTACATCGTCGTAATCCTTTCCTCGCTTCGTTGTGGAGGTAAAGATCACGACAACGAAAGCTTCCTCCAGTTGTTCAAAATTACAAATATGCCCTTTTAGCAGTTGTTCCTCGGGATCGTAATTATCAATCAATATCGCTGGCTCTTTCCTGTTAATTGTGAATTTCACAATCCGAATATCCTTGTTCCCTGCCTGGTCTGAAATCTTAACTTCCAGTTTATAGTCATCCGGAGCCACTATCGGTGTTTGGGATTTGTAGGGGACATCATTCAATAAAATACTGGAATTATCATTATCTTTATAATCTTCAACTATGTCAATTTGCGGGATAACTGCCTCACAATACCGGCTGCCATTTTGTATACCAGTGATCTTAATTTTTGGAGGTTGAGTATCAATGACAAACGATTTAACTTCAGTCGCTTCATTGCCCGCTTTATCTTTTGCCGTAATGGTCAACGTATAAGCGCCATCGTCTTTGATGTGATTTCCTTCGTAATATTCTTTGTCGTTAAGCCTGATTGTCTTATAGAGAAAATTGCGAACGGTAATTTGTGGAATTACGTCAGATGGGTAATGCGCTTTATCTTTTATTCCATTTATCTCGATCAAAGGAGCAACCGCATCAATTTCAAACATTATTAACTTGGTAGATTCATTACCTGCTTTGTCGCGACCAGTCGCTTGCAACGTATACGATCCATCTTCTGTGATTATGGTGCCGGATTGAAACGCAGCATCATTTAATAAAAGCTGCTTATCGTCAACTGCATTGTTATCCGAAAATGTTACAAACGGTTTTACATTTTTATTATAAAGCCCTCCGCGGGTAATACCGGCAATTTCTATCGCTGGAGCAGTTTTATCGATTGTAAAATGCAATTCTTTTTGTGCACGGTTGCCGACTGTATCGTATGCCTCGATATTTAAATGATAGACTCCTTCAACAGATATCAGGCTTCCTGAAGAGAAAGTCTTGTCGTTTAACAATATGCTCGTATTCTCATGATGGAGAGAAGCAGTTATAATATCTATCTTGGGAGAAACATCTTCCTTATATGATTTATCGTCCTCGACATTAGCGACGTTAATTTTAGGCGATGATTTAATAATACCGAACTTGGTGGTTTTTTCTGCTTCATTACCGGCTTCATCTCTTGTGACTAGATGTAATACATGGTTTCCTTCCGCAACAATTGCTGTTCCAGACTTATAAACTTTGTCGTTCAGGTTTAGAACCGTGTCACCTGGATGTTTGTCGTTTATTTCTTTGCCGTCAATTAGAATCAATGGTTTTACATCATCTCCATAAAATCGTCCCTCTTCCACACCATGGACCTCAATTGACGCGGATGTTTGGTCGATGGTAAACGTAACCGTTTGGTCAGATCGGTTACCTGCTTTATCGACAGCATGGACTTCGAGCTGATATCGACCATCCTCAATGACCATGGTTCCTAATGAAAACACCTCATTATTTAGATGATATGTTTGTTTAACGAGATGCTCATCAATCACACTAACTCGTGGAATCAATTTATGATTATATATGCCGTTTTCGCTTACATTGATAAATTTCACCTCCGGTTCAGTCCAATCAATGGTAAAATTGATAGTCTCATTCGTGGCGTTGCCGGCCTTATCGACTGCCTCCACTGTAAGCTTGTAATCTCCGTCACTAACAATCTCTGTCCCCGATTCGTAATCATTATCATTCAATCTTATGTTAGAAGAATCAATATTCTTGTCCGAAACATCAATTGCAATACTTACCTTTTGATTGAAAAACTTTCCGTCCTCTACACCGAGAATTCTTACTAACGGCGCTGTTTTGT
>JAJFLO010000517.1 GCA_021772675.1 Verrucomicrobiota bacterium
GGGGGGGTAATAAGGTAAAGGGAGGCGAAAGTTTAATTAAAAAAGCAAGAACTACTATCCCATTTCAGCGGCATCAATGCCGCATGAGAACATTAGTCACTTCATAGCATTTATTTATTCGTGCCTGAAAAACTCATCCAATTATATAATCCAAAAACGAAAGGGGAAATTATATAGTACAGCCCGGATTTCTCACAATACTTCTATTACAAAAATGTATATCACCTAAACCCAAAGCTTTAACTTGTCTCCCGAACTCAATTTGTCTCGACACACGGTCATTCACTCGTCTACGTTAAAAGGCAATCTAATCTTTCTCACCACAAAGTAATGCCGTTTCGCTACAAAAATTTGTGAGAAATCCGGGCTAGGCGCGCTTCCCATGGTTTTATATTGGGGAGTTTCAGGTGGATTGTTTTGGTGTTACCGTGAAGATTTTATGATGATCGGAGCGTTTGACGAAAGCCTATGTAGTGCCAAAGATATTAATTTTGCACAGCGCCTCAGCACATGGGAAGGAAAAAACCAGACTGTTGCGGATGAATTCTGGTACGGAATTGAGCAGTAGAATGCCAGATTTTATTTCGCGGAAACCGCACCCGTACTAATTTACACGATAAATATTGTCCATTTCCCGGTACTTATACTCAGTAATAATGTGATTGCCATTTTGCTGAACCAATCGGTAATTATCTCTAATAAAGTTATAATAAGGACTGTTCTTAACACCTCCGTAGCCATATAGCGTATTCCAAATTATATAGGCTGGTTTAGCCACCATAATCTCTTCGCAAATTTGGTTGTACATTTTACCTGTTACCCGATCGGGAACGTTTCTAAATGATAATATTTGAAAAATACCTGAAGCGGCCTTTCTCTGACTGTAAAAATATACTCCCGACTCCCTCCCCAGACATAGCGTATCAGAAGGTTTCGTTCTCGATTTGATGAAGTTAGCAAGTTCAAAGGATCTAATGAACTCGTCATCATACTTTACTAATGAGATCTCGTTAGGTGACATACAAAAATATTGATATTGATAAAATCCCATACTGGCTATAGAAAGGGTCAAGAGTAATGAAATCATTACAGTCTTCAAGATTTTCTGCGACTCAAAAATACGGACCAAATCTGCAATAAAAAGAGAGGATAGAATTACATATATTGGAATCAATAGTTGATAATAATGTGGTTGGTATTTTCCAGGACTGGCAACTTCTACCCATAGACCAAAAACCAGGAAGATAAAAAATGGACGGCGAAGTGGACCATACTCACGTCGACTCGAGAGTATCCAGAGAGAAGAAAATACAACTAATATTCCTATTTCCTTAAGAACAGGATTAAAAAATAAGTCAAGATTGAAGAAAAAGTTAAATGTATTCAGTCCGATACTTCCAGAATATTTACGATTAAATACGAATACAATTTCATAAAAATCGTTAAAGCTCCCAATAGCATAAAAGTAAGATATTACACCAGTCCAAATAACAGTGAAAGGTAGTAAAAATATAAATAGCTGGCTACCACATTGTTTAATCCATGCCAAGCCGATGTTAGGATTTAATTCCCTGTTCTCCAATCCATGATTCAATCCACATGAAATTTCAAATTGAGTCGTTATCATTCTCTTATTTGGTTTACTTTTTTGGTGGAACGGCATAATTAAATAAAGACATAGGCCGGCAACAGGAAAGATAATGATCAGCAATTGTTGGTGGCATGACGAAGTGGCCCATTTTGGGGCATGTTAGCTGGGGCCACGTGAAATTTTATGATTTTCATGGTCAACATATTTAATTTTCGAGTTTATTTGTTGGTTGTATAATTTTGTATTATTGGTATTTAGTGCAGTTTTTTAATCGATAACTTTCTCCTTCAATGATGATGGTTTCACAATGATGAACAACTCGGTCAAGTACGGCGGCGGTCATTGCGTTATCGTTAGCGAATGTTTTATTCCATTCTTTGTATATACGGTTGGTTGTAATGACGGTGGATGCTTTTTCATAGCGTCCGGCCAGGATCTGAAACAGCAGCTCAGCGCCCAGTTTATCCACAGGCAGGTATCCGAGTTCATCGATGATTAAGAGTGAAGGTTGCAGAGATCGTTTTAGAGTTTTGGTAAACGTACCGATTTGTCGTGCATCCGCGAGTTCGTTTATGACGGTCGTTGCGGTTGCGAACCGGGTATTAACGTGTTTTTCGCAAGCGTGTACTGCGAGGGCCTGGGCGAGGAATGTTTTGCCAAGGCCGACATTGCCGATAAAAACAACGTTGGCGTTGTTTTTCATAAATTGGAGGGTAAAAAGGTGGCGTACCTGATCGGCATTGATCTGCTTTGGCCAGTTAAAATCAAAATTGGTCAAGGATGTTCTTTGTGGTAATTTTGCCAGTCTGAGACGGCGTTCCGCCGCTCTGGCATTCCGGGTGGCAAGTTCACCATCAATGAGTCGTTCAATGAGTTCGTGGTGGGAGCGATTTTTACGTACGGCGATAGCCACTTCGTCATCAACATTGTTTTGAATCCAGGAAAGTTTTAGCGCTTTGAGTGAATTTTCAAGAGTTTTGTTCATAATTAATTTTCCTTATCGTAAGCGTTCAGATTGGGTTCAGACAGTTCGAGGTTTAGCAGATCAGCATTGCTGTACGAGCGTAAGCGGAGATGCTGAAGAATGGTGCATGCGTTGGCGTGTGTGCAGCAGGTTAAAGACATAATCAGCCGCATAGGCTTGATGCTCATGGGCATCGACCAAAGCGCGAGCGACGGAGTCGCGACCGAATCTCTCGATTTGTGTGTTGATTTTCCGGACGTGATTTCGGTAATCGCTACGTTTTTCTCTGAGGCCGTCTAGGTATTGCTGGGCAACACTTCCAAGGGTAAGGAATGTCGTAATATGCCGATTTTCCTGAATTCTATTTGTGAAATATTTAAGGCGTTCGAGATGTTCTAGATCGACAATATCTCGTTTCCTTGCAAAACTTCGGATGTGATCGGCAACCTATTGTCCTTTGGTTGTGGCCAAAGCGATACGGTCAATATATCGATTCAATATCAGCCGGGTTAAGGCGAATTCTGGCGGGATACTGTATCGATTGTCTGAAACCATGATACGGCAGCAACTATTCGCAACGACGTTCAAGGTTGCCGCACAGGGATGCGGTGTTGGCGGAAGCGCTTTAAGTTCTAATTTCCGGCCGGAAACGGAGCTGATGGCCAGTTGGTGCCTAATCGCAAGATAATCTGAAGAACCTTCATAATGGAGCAAGCAAATGACGGGAGTTGAGAAACTTACTGGTGCAACTTCATATCTCGAGAAACACTGGAAA
>JAJFLO010000518.1 GCA_021772675.1 Verrucomicrobiota bacterium
CTGATTTACAATGGCGAGACTTACAATTATCGAAAACTCCGAGAATCCTTAAAATCAAAAAATTATCAATTTGAAACTGATTCTGATACTGAAGTTGTACTTAATATGTTTGCTGAATATGGCACCGATTCATTTCGGTTAATGAATGGAATGTTTGGTATCGCAGTATACGATAAAAAGAATAATACCTTGGTATTGGCTAGAGATAGATTAGGGATTAAACCGTTATACTATTTGAAAAAAGGTAAACGAATTGTATTTGGTTCTGAATTAAAAACAATTGTTCCCTTTATCAAGAAGCCGGAAATTGATTATTTTTCGGTAAACGAATACCTGCGATATGGTTATATTCCGGGCGACAAATGCATTTACCGCGACGCAAAAAAACTACTGCCCGGTCACTGGCTGAAATTCAGTTTAGATACGGGTGAAACAACTATCCAGCAGTATTGGGATATCCAGTTTTCCCCTGACGATGAAAAAGGCCAATCGGACTGGCAAGAAGAACTTCACGAGTTAATAGAAGATGCGGTTAGAATACGTATGATTTCAGACGTTCCTTTGGGCGCTTTTTTAAGTGGGGGCGTTGACTCAAGTGCAATATCTGCATTCGCAAGTAAACACTCAGCTCAGCAGTTAAAAACGTTCTCCATTGGTTTTGAAGAAACGGAATGCAATGAATTGCCGTATGCAAAAAACGTTGCTTTCTTTCTTAAAACAGATCACCATGAAAAAGTAATCAAACCTGAAGCAGCGGAGTTACTTCCGAAACTTATTCAATACTTCGATGAACCGTTTGCCGATCAGTCCGCGCTACCAACCTATCTGGTTTGTAAGGCAGCGAGGGAACACGTAACTGTTGCACTTTCTGGAGATGGCGGGGATGAACTTTTTGCAGGATATAGCTGGATATACAGACAATACCAGCAAATGAAACGATTTTCCTGGATTCCTAAAACAGGTCCTGTTGCCGATTGGGATCGCGCAAACTCAGCAGTGGCAAAAGCAGGAAGACAATTGAATGACCTACTAACAGATCCCAAAGAGGCTTTCTTGAGAAAGCAATCCTGTTTTACAACCGAAATGCTTGAAAACCTGATTAATGACCCAGAAGAAAAACATCATCCGGCCAGGATCGAAAAAGATACTCTTGAGCAAGCACTGTCCAATAACGCATGCAGCTTTGAAAATTCAATGTTATTCCAAAATTTTACTACCTATTTACCCGAAGATATTTTAACAAAAGTCGACCGAATGAGCATGGCAGTTTCGCTTGAAGCCAGAGTTCCTTTGCTCGATTATAGAGTGGTAGAATTAGCTGCAAAAATACCGTTCAGGTTAAAATTAACAGATAAAGGCGTTAGCAAATTTATTCTGAAAGAGACAATAAAATCCCACTTACCTCCAGAAGTATTTGTGCAGCGGAAACAAGGATTTTCTATTCCCATTCAATCATGGTTTAGAGGTCCGCTGTATGACTACGCTTATGACACTATTCTTTCGGGCGACTTTGTCAGTGATAATGGATTTTCCAGAAAATATATAGAGAACATGTTAGTTAAACACAAAAAAGGAACTAATGATTCCGGTCACCAAATCTGGTCGTTATTGGTGTGTAGTTTGTGGTATAATGACATTTTTAAGAAAGGTAATAACATCTATGATATTTCAATATTAGATGACTTACGAATTTGATAGTGAGTAAGATATGGTTTTGTAAGCGGTTTTGAAGTCCCTTTAACAGAACTGTTCTATTAGACCCTGCACCGTCAATAAGTATAAATTAGGTTTTAAAGCTCAACCCTTTTTAGGGAATTTTGAAAAATCAGGTTTTCGTTTCTCATTGAATGCGTTTCGGCCTTCCTGACCTTCTTCGGTCATGTAAAAGAGCATTGTTGCATTTCCGGCGAGTTCCTGTAAACCTGCCTGTCCATCACAATCTGCATTTAATGCGGCTTTCAGGCAACGGATCGCAATCGGTGAGTTTGCTAATATTTCATTGCACCATCTGACGGTTTCGTCTTCAAGTTCTTTATAAGGAACAACGCAGTTGATCAATCCCATTTCTAATGCCTGTTCGGCGTTATATTGACGACACAGAAACCATATTTCCCGGGCTTTCTTTTGTCCCACTATACGGGCCATATAAGAGGCACCATAACCGCCATCAAACGATCCCACCTTTGGCCCGGTCTGTCCAAAAATAGCATTATCTGCTGCAATAGTTAAATCACAGATCATATGTAAAACATGGCCGCCTCCTACAGCAAACCCTGCAACCATCGCTATAACAGGTTTTGGACACGTACGAATTTGCCTCTGAAAATCAAGCACATTTAAATGCTCAACACCATCTTCATCAGCATATCCCGCATGTCCGCGTATTTTTTGATCCCCACCCGAACAAAACGCTTTTTCTCCCTGCCCAGTGATTATAATAACTCCAACTGAATTATCACAGCGTGCATCTTCAAACGCTTTTGCCATCTCGTTCACTGTTAATGGTCGGAATGCATTCCGTACTTCTGGGCGGTTAATTGTTATTTTTGCGATCCCTTCATGCTTATGGTAAAGGATATCAGTATAGTCAGCAGATTTCTTCCATTCTATTGTTGGCATATTATTTAGGAGTTAAAATTTTAATTTGTAACGTATGGTTTTTTATTGAGGCAATATACAAATCATATTTTATATAAATAGCACTGTCAAGAAAAATCTTACTAATAAATAATCTAAGTGCAATAGTTGTAGCAGATGAATGTGCAATTCGCAAAATTCGGGGTCACAAAAACCTACGATTCCGCATTTAGGCTAATTCCTTTTCAATCTTTGCAACCTTTTTGCGGAGATGAACCGATTCTGAGAGTCGCGTCCTAAACGTCGTTTTTGGAGATCCAAACCACTGAGACTGGCGTTAAAATACTCAGATATTTCTGTTAGACTACAGCGTCCGCGACAATAAATCGCGGCCAAATACATTGCCACCTGACGCCCATCACTTTCACGATTATGCCGTTGCAGTATCTGCTTACTCCCAGTATTGAATGCTCTCCCAACAACCAAAATTAGATCATCAAGGTTTAACCATGATCGAAGTTGGTTTTCCTGGATGTGCTTACGTTTAATATTTATTTTCTCTGAAACCGTTGTCAACCCACATCGCAAGTTGTCGACGAAACCTTCACTGCCTAATATTATCCGCGCAGCTACCACCTCGACCGGATTTTCAATTTTTTTCAATAACCCTCCCTTGACATAAACTGAATAATTATTCTGCATCTCACTCAAATTAACACCCCTTCGGCAAAGCTTCGCGTGCCGCTTTAACCATTTAGGGCAAGGTTTAAGGCCAATAATCATCTACGGGTTACTCGCGAAGTTCACGTTGCTTGACAGTGATGTCAATGTTCTTATACGTCGTTAAATTTACCGGGTTTAAATGCAAATATCGACTCACTTCAGAACCATACAATGCATCTTACACAACAACACTCTTAAAGCGACTTTGGAATAAATGGCCACTTTGGCGATCACGGCGATTTTTGATAACTGTATAAGAGGTTAATAGTGCTTGTATGGAGACCGTCCTGTTGGCGATTCTTTGCCGCTGGGTCCAGGAGAATAATATTTTGTATCTCATTAACCACAATGGAATGAATGAGATCACGTCATATGGAAAGGTCGACTATGCGGACATTGCCGAAACACTTGAAGATCG
>JAJFLO010000519.1 GCA_021772675.1 Verrucomicrobiota bacterium
ATCTCTGCTCAAATAAGCCGATTAGCTCAATTTTACATCTCAGTGAATGAAAATTCACTTTCGCCGTGAAAATTTCTCTAATCAATTTATTATGAGCGAGTTAAGTGCTCTCGCGACGAATCGCATGAATTAATCAGGCTATGTGGGTATACTTGATTATGTTGTCACGTCAAACCATGTTCATTTAATTTGTGTGCTAAAACGTCAACGAATATTTCGAATGGAATGCGTTTTTTACAGGGAACGATTGCGTAGCGTTACAATCGTAGACGAAAGCGAGAAGGCGCTTTTTGGCGTGATCGTTTTCATGCAACATGGATTCAGGACGGAGCTCATTTATCCTGTTGTCTATTTTATATTGAGTTTAATATGGTCCGTGCAGGTGTGGTCTCTCACCACGTTTATAACTCGTCCGAGATATGAGAGATAATATCCATTTTGTGATGTAAGAATCGTAGAATTTCGATACCGTCAATTGCTTTTTTGTAGAAGATATAATGTTTGCCTTCAGAGATATAATAGATTTCAGAAGATAGTCTTGGATGTTTCTTTCCTAAGTCGGGAAAGTTTACTATTGCTTCAAGTCTACATTTTAATTGCTCTTGATAAACACAAACTTGTCGTTCCCCCACTGATGTAATGTATATATAATGATTTGTTCTAAATCTGCTTCGGCTGCATTTGTTAAGAAGTATTGTTTATGCATTCTTTTTAATGCTATTTTTCACAATGTCATCAATTGAATTTGTAGAACGTCCAGAATTGGAAGCGTCGTCTAAAAGAGTATTCAAAGCATTCCATGCTTTTTCCTTTTGATCTTCTTTATCTAGGTTTCTTATAGAGTCTCTAATTACTTCACTGGCGTTTGAGTATAAACCTGACTTTACTTTTCGTTGTACAATCTCATGTAATTCAGGAGTTAATGAAACATTCATTTGCATAACAGGCCTCTTGTATAAAAGTTTGCACCAGAATAGCACTAATCTTTATATAATTCAATTTTGTATTATTGGCCAATTGCGGAGCTGAGGCATTTTACCTGACGTTAATGAATGCTCCATTCTATCTCTCAGTTCGAAAAACATTGGGGTCAAAGCTTTTATTGGGAATTAATGAATGTTGTTATATTGTGTTGTAGTTTGAGTTAACTAAACTCGGCAATTTTCGGAGTTAATATGTATTTTAAATACCCTATTATTGTGTTTAAGCGATTCGGGTCTATGTTGATGGATTTAATGTAAGGAATCCAACAGGAGAAGCATACGAAAACATTAATTTTCATAGTGATCATTGCCGCCTGCATTTGGGCTACGGTAGACATGTTGCAATCTGAAGATACCGGTATGAAGAAGGCATTATGGATTGCCTCATTCTGGTTTTTCACACCCGTCGGGCTGACTCTGTATTTTTTCATTGGAAGAAAATCAAATCAATCAAACCCGACATTCGGGGGTGCTGCCTGGGGAAGCATTCTTGGGTTGATGTTCGCAGGTCCTCTGGGAGCCATTGCTGGCGCCTATTTGGGGCACTCTATTGGAAAGGGCAAGGAGAAGCTGGACGCGCGGAGTGTTTTTCAGATTAATTTAATTTCGATCCTCGCCTATGTCGTTAAAGTGGATGGGGACATTGCCAGGGTTGAAATAGAGACCGTGCTTAAGATATTTCAGACATTAGGGTTTGCTCCTCAAGATATGACTATGTTGTCCAGGGCCTTTGAGGTGGCTCTTAAGCAAGACATTGATCTAAAAAATACATGCGACAATTTTCAAAAACATTCAGGCTATGAAGAACGCTTGATGTTTCTGCGGATGGTCTACATGGTCGTGATGGCTGACCAAAAGTTTCATCCAAAAGAAAAAGAGGCTATTGCTAAGATCGTTGATTATCTGGGAATCCATGACGGGGACCATATGTCAATAGAAGCTGAATTCCTCAAGACCGCTGATAAATATTATGAAATGCTTGGCTTAACGAGAGGTGCGACATTATCTGAAGTTAGAAAAGCGTACCGCGATCTTGCCCGGACGCATCATCCAGATCGTGTTAGTCACCTGGGAGAGGAATACCGTAAAATAGCAGAAGAGAAGTTTAAAGAAATCAACGAAGCACATCAAATGATTTTGCAGGAACTTGCGACAACGCATTAATCCCACCAGTGGGTTTATCCGCCGTGGCTGATTTAACCCGTACTTCTCACAAAAAAAATCTACTGCACCACCGTCTAAGGCAGCATTTATTGAATATGATTGGGGCAACCATCCTCAACAGACTGCATGTATGTCTGTGGAAATTGCCGGTCGCATTTTCAATAAATACAACATGATACGATGTATCATCACGATTTTTTGTGAGAAGTACGGGTTAATTCCTCAACGGTTTCCGTGCTCGCTGAGCACTCTCGCCAGAAGCAAGACAGGGTAGGGGACGTTGTTCATTAACATATTTATAATACGAAACTTAACAATTAATAAATTATAGCATTAAAGGTTCGTTTTTTATGAAAATATTGCACTCTAAGACATCATCTATAATTTTCTAAAATCTTCATATAATAAATATTCTCAAGGATATGGTAATTTATCATTCGCTATCCCCGAGTAATCAAGGCTCGTTCATGGAGGGATGTCTTCAGTGTATATGAAGCCGGTGTTTCTTCAATATTAGGATCAAGATAATCAATTTTCTTTTCATCCATGAACAACCAAAACCAATTACTCAATTGCGCGCCGCTTTCCTCACCAAAACCAACCCCTAAATATCAATACGGACTCCTGAATCACAATTCCCTATGTCTGAAATACGAATTAAACTGGTTGAAAATTCTGATATGAATTTTCTTCAATAGAGTTTATGTCACTATACTCAGATTGCTGAGTATGAAATAATTCCCACCTATATTGCAAATTCATCCAAAACCCAGCAGACATTCCAAAAAATTTAGCAAGACGAAGAGCTGTACTCGGTGTCATCCCTCTTTTTCCGTTAACTAATTCATTTAATCTTTGGTAGGGAACATGAATTGCCGTAGCAATCTCACGTTGAGATATTCTCATAGGAATTAGAAATTCTTCCCTTAACATTTCTCCAGGATGAGTTGGGATACGATCTGTCGGTATACGTGTCATTTTAGATCTCCTTTTACCTAAATTTTCAGGTTAATGGTAATCGACAATTTCTACATTGTCTGGCCCAATATCACTCCAATTAAAACAAATTCTGTATTGATCATTTATGCGTAAACTTTGTTGACCTTTACGAATTCCCTTGAGTGACTCAAGGCGGTTACCAGGCGGAATACGAAGCTCATTCAAAGAAATAACTGAATCCAATTGATCAAGTTTTCGAAAGGCAATTTTCCACAGGTATTCTGGACATAATTTTAGACTTGCTTTTGTTCGCTTTCCATTGAATATATTTTCAGTCTCTTTATTTTTGAATGACTGTATCATGTTATCATGATAACACGGATACCATGTTAAATCAACTAATATTTATTTTTTATAGACGTCCCTAATACCTTGACTAACTTTAGTAAGTGCAAATTTTTTTCTGTAATTTGCTAAATGCGGGTCATTGATCATCCATTTTTAGGTACCTATTTCTCCAGCTTCCCATTCTTCACTGATTTCGATCAAAATGGCACTCGCCAATCTGAGCAGGGTAGTTTTGGGACGTTGTTCATTAACATATTTATACCTGAATCCGTGAGGGCTTTCTTTTTATGTAGCTTCAAGGCATCAAATTCTTAGCTGTAGTGACTGCTGCAAGTGTTTGATAACGCAGTAGATGCATAATAAGAAAGCCATTCTGCGATAGCAGAACGATCACTACAATGTCAATACCTATTAGGTAACCTTTATTATACTTGTCGTCACGGGTTCAGTTTATAATAAGAAACTTAATAAATAATAATGAATAAATAAAAGCATTAAAGGTTCGTTTTTTATGAAAATATTCTATAGCGTCAGTGTAGCGCCACAGATGCATACATTTTGTATTTGGCCTGAAATTTGACACAATCTGTATTAATGTGCATACAAAATGTCTTTATAATTCGCTTGGTTTTTGGGCTTCAATTTTGTCATTTTGAGGCTGGCCATATTCAAGGTCTGGCAACTAAGGCGAATTTTAGCCTCAACATTATTTTGACGCTATAGAAAATATTGCACTTTAAGACATCATATAGCATTTTTTAAGATCTTTATATTATAAATTTACCCAATGATATAGTACTTTATTATTCGCTATTTCCGAGTAATCAAGGGGGGGGCTTGATCACGGAGGGACCGTCTTCAGTGTAAATTAAGCCGGTGTCGAGTAATTATGGGGGAACTCTGAGAAGCGCTCTGACATGGCGATATGTCTGTTGGAGTTCATCCACCGTGGTGCGATGCATAGCTAAATGAAAAGCCAAAGCTGAAGCAGTGATTTCCAACAAGCGCTTCAACATATAGATTGCTTTATCTATGATACCCAGAATTATACTAATTGTTATGTGACTTTATCAATTTTAATGCCTGTGGGTGTCGCTAGGGACGTTGTTAACTAACATGCTTATAATAAGATGTTATGGGTAATGTTTTTGCAAAATATTGATCTTAAAGTGCAGGTTTTTAATAAAAAATAACGGTTTAAGAAAAAGTAAGAAAAGAATATGAAAGATTCATTTCAATCAATAACTGTTGGACCTTCATTTTTAATTAATTCTAATCTGAATGATAATCAGGTTAATACTTAACAATAAGATGTTAACCATTGACGACTATAAATAAAAGGAGCACCTGAGATGTCTTGTCCGTGCGGAAGCAATATCGAACTCACTCAATGCTGTGAAGCCTACGTGTTTGGCAAGAAGTCAGCGCTCACTGCCGAAGCACTCATGCGTTCGCGCTACACCTCTTACGAAATGCAGAAGGTCGGCTACATTATCGAAACCCACCACCCTGACAGTCGCGACGATGTCGATTGGAAGACAGTGCAGAAGTGGGCTGAGAAGGCTCAGTGGCAAGAACTCAAGATTGTCGAGATCATTGATGGTCAAGAAAACGACGATGAGGGTGTGGTCGAATTTGTTGCGAAGTTCCACCTAGATGGCAGTGACAGACGTCACCACGAGCGCTCAACCTTCAAGAAGGTCGAAGGTAAGTGGTACTACGTACGCGGAGAAGAGGTGAAAGCCAAACCAATCGTGTCCCACAAGAAAGTTGGTCGCAATGAGCCTTGTGTGTGTGGTTCGGGTAAGAAGTACAAACGCTGCTGTATGATTCTTTAAGCCCATAGGGTAGAGACCTTTTCGAACGGGGTCTAACTAATAAGAAACTTAACAAATATAATGAATAAATTATAGCATTAAATGTTCGTTTTTTATAAAAATATACTGCAAGCAGTAGATTTTTCGACAACTCTTCATTCGATAATTTTTATGAAAAGGAGTTAGAATTACAAGACATATACAGTCGATTGATGAAAAAAACACTATCGTTAAAGTTTATCAACCCAATACAATTTCTGAATACCAGCAACAAGTTGTGGTTCACAGTCTCGACTCTTTCAAAGTCAATATTCAGATGTCTTCTTGTCGTTGCAGTTATGGCTGTTTTTCGGATATTTTACTTACAATTTCACCATCAACTAATGATATTCAGTCATCTTCCTATTAAGGAAAGTTTTCAATGGGCCCTGACTAGCCCCTTCAGCATAGCATTAGTATTTATACTAATTATGGTTGGCTTTTTTTTAATCTTCAGAAGATTAGATGAAGTTGATATTAGTTAAATAAGGCAACGGGTGGGTGCAGAAAAAAGATCAATGAAATACTAACAATCCGAAAGACTGCTAGCCCGGATTTCTCACAATACTTTTGCTACAAAAACGTATATCACCTAAATTCAAAGTCTTAACTTGTCTCGCGAACGCAATATGTACCAACACACTGTTTTATCCACTCACCTACGCAAAACAGTGAATTTAGGCAATCTAGGCTTTCTCGCTTCAAAGTGTGTGAGAAAACCGGGCTAATTGTGTTGCACTTTTTTCACCGCTGAGTGGTGTTCGCGAAAAGGTCTGTACCTGTGTACAAACGCTTTTTTCACGGCCTATCCCAGAGGCGAAATAAATATACCGACAGCCATCAGGTTTTCGACAGGTTTCTGTAAAATTGTTGCCTGAAATGAATAACGAATTTCGAAAAACCTACTGCTTGCAGTATACAATCAAATTTCGAGTTATTTACGGGACGCTACACTAGCCAAATCCATACAAAAAAATCGATGCTTTTATGCTAGGTGATCGCTACAGTATGCTCAGCCGGGGTTGTTGGCCCGATTTTCTCAAATACCAGTCTTATTTTTCCACCAACGAAGGCTTGTTCTGCCGCTTTGAATTAGCGTATACACTCATCTTGTCGGCTAACGATAATGCCAGAGAAGGCATTCCGATATCGTTACTATTTACTGGGCTAACGTCGAAAAATAAATTATCCTTCGGACTTGTTGTAATCATTCGACGAACCAAATACCTGCTCAGATATATCTGCGAATTATCCGAATCACAACAATGCCGCAATTTTTAATCAATCATTATGAGGGAAATAACATTATGAACTCGGTAATCAGCTTAACTATAATTTTTACCATTTTGATATTCGTAACGCAACCTGTTTTCGCAGTCGATAGGTATGAAAGAACAGAGGTGCAGCCGGAAGAAATTCGACTTCTCAAAGAATTGATATTAGATATGAAGACTAAGTTTGATCAGGAAAATGCATTGCTCAAAAAAGAAATTCAAATGCTTAAAGCTACTTACAAAGATCTAATCACAGGCCTAAATGATAAAATTTTAAATTTGGAATAGGGTGAATTACAGAGGGAAATTGCGATTGACTCTACTTCTTATTCGACTTCGAGTCGGAAAATTTATGACAATAGTTTCAATCCGTCGATTGGTGTAATTCTAAACGGTAGATTTTCAGACTTCTCTGAAAAAATGCAGAATTTGGCGGATTTGGTGTTGGTGAAGAAGGAGAACGAGGTCGTGAAAGTCTGGCTATTGATGAGTCTGAGTTAAATTTTACAGCTAATGTCGACGACAAATTCTATGGAAGCCTCACCGCTGCAATTGTTCGGGAAGAAGGCTCGGATATCGTCGAACTTGAGGAGGCCTATATTCAAACTCTTCCGGATTTTGGATTGCCAACGGGCCTAACCTTGAAAGCGGGACGAGCATTATGGACGCTGGGATATTTAAACGAACATCATGCTCATTCTGATGATTTTACTGATCGTCCGTTAGTTTATGGAGCTTATCTGAACAAATCGTTCAATGACGATGGTATTGAAGCAACATATATCCTGCCAACCGCGTTTTATACAGAAATTGGTGCAGGAACTTTTAGAGGGGAGGATTTTCCAGGAGGAAATCCGACGGGTTCATCGCCGCAAAGCTATTCCGCATTTATACGTGTCGGTGGTGATATAGGCGATAATCAATCTTGGCGTATCGGTGGCTATTTTCTCGGAACTAACGTTGGAGAACGTCTGAGTAATGAGGGCTTGGTATCATTTATTGGTGACAGTGATTTATTTGCTGCGGATATTCGGTACACTTGGGCTCCTACTGGCAATGCCAAGGAAAGGGAACTAACGATTCAGGGTGAAATATTTCAACGCGATGAAAACGGTACTTACGAAGACCGGGGCTTGCCAACCGCTGTTACTCCATTTCATGATGACTCTACCGGCTGGTATATTCAGGGAGTGTATAAATTTCATCCAAGTTGGCGCATAGGTGTTCGCTTTAGCGAACTTAATTCCCCAGATACAGCATTCAATCTTGTTGGCAGTACACTGGATGCTGGTGGGCATAATCTAGAAAGCTTTTCAATAATGGCAGATTGGACGAATAGTGAGTTCAGTCGACTTCGTTTGCAGTATAATCATGAAGAATTAGCTAAAGGTGGTGAAGATGACCAGCTTATTCTTCAGTACATCATTAGCCTGGGGGCGCATTCGGCCCACAAATATTAACTCACATTTTAGGTTTGAAGACGTGACAAAAAAACGAAAAACAATCAGTTTA
>JAJFLO010000520.1 GCA_021772675.1 Verrucomicrobiota bacterium
TTTTTCACCAAGTTGACCACACGTTAGTGTTGAAAAGATAGAATCCGGCCAAAAATGGAATTAAAAATCGAATTTTGGTCAAACTAATAAAGATAAGCTGGTCGTAAAAAAGATTCAGACACCCTTTTCGGCCAACGTCTAGCAAAGCAATATGCCCTTATAACTCAAAATGTTCCAGGCCCAAAAAAGACTGCTGCATTGTTGATTTTGTCTTATGTAGACGTTATTTTGAACGTTATGCAGTAACCTACTGGCGAAGGATGAATATTCACGTGTCAATTATAACAAAACAGGTTATACGCAGTTTATTTTTAGGAGGTGATACTTAATGAAAACCTAAATAAAAAGTTATTGTAGCCGATTTATATTAATCAGTAGTCCCGTTTAGCTTTATGGTTTGCATTTGTAGGATTGGCTTTTGCTAATTCTATAAAAGCGAATTTGTGCCAATTTTGTTAGAAATTCTATTGATTGAGTTATTCCACGAAGTCCAGATATTTGGTTTGAATGGAAATATGGTAGGAACTTATCCATAACATGTGGCAGGCCATCGGGATTCAAACTCACAACCCGTAAACTAATAATAAAACGTATGGAGAGATATCATGGCAGCAATATTTTATGGAATCGTAACATGCAATGGCAGTGCCGCAAATGGAGCAACACTAGAGTGGACTGGAGGTGTAGACGCGACCACTAATAGTCAGGGACAATACACCAAAGATTTGGATGCTGGAAACTATGCAATCACGGCAGCTCATAGTCCATGTTCGGATGAGACTAAGGCAAGTCAATTTTATGATAATGGTTTTCATAATGTTGATTTTAGTCTGTAATTAAATAAAACGATAAGCGAGGCTTACGGTTTTCATATACCATAAGCCTCGCTTTTTTTGTGGAAAGTCTATTAAGAAATGGTATAGCCGAACTTGGTTGTCTCGGAATTAGTATTCTAAATTGTTGCTATTGCGGTAAAAAATCACGGAATAGTATGATATGCCATGATTTTGGAGTTCAGCCGAGCCTGCAATATAGGCGAGACGGGCTGTCTAAAAAACAGCAACGAAACAACATAGCTCAGCCGTTGGCCGCAACCAAATTCTGGAAAGAATATCGAATGTCGAACAAGAAATGTCGAATGATAAATTTTTCTAACTGCGTTGAACCGTTGTTGTAGGGGGGGGCGCAAAAAGCGTCTCTCACTATCCTTCAATATTCATAATTCCTTGTTCGACATTCGATATTCTATCTTCTTTATGAATAACATCTTATGAATGACGAATCATGAAAACTTGTTTAAAAAACAAGATTCTTATGGATAGTAGTATGAAGTGGCAACCTTTAATTTGTGTCCCTTCGTAACGAGTTTCCGATCAGGCAGGTTTTTGATATTTAGTATTCAATTTAGCGGTAAGGGGCAACCCGTATGTACAACTGGAAGAATATACTGGAATCCCAGAGGGCTGATGGTCTATCGGCTGGAAAGTTAACAAAAATGATAAACTAAAGTTTGAACTGCAAACGCTTGCTGCTGATAGCTTAATGGTCTACTAAATGTAACCAATTCCATGTCAATCGCAAATAGCCACCAAATATGTACAAACAAAAAAATTGGTGAAGCCGGTTAAATTTATAACCTGTCTTGAAAATTGATTTTCTGCGGCTCCAATATACAATAGATCATGAATCAAAAATACATAATCGCAGAAAGCATGATTCGATGCTGCCTAACATCCTGATTTCCCTTATCTATCGAAGTAATTGATTTCAATGCGGTATTGTTGACATTGCTACCCCAACGGAATTCGTATGCCAGATCGATATTGAAGCGGTCAAAAACCTGTAATCCTGCACCAACATTTATTGTAAATATTTCATCAATTTCATCAATGCCCGGAATCGGATCATAGCCAATACCGCAGCGAAGAGGAATTAAGTACTTTTCAAATTCCAATACGTACTCAATGCCTAATCTCAAGGAATAAGCGTCTTTTAGGTCATTTCCGAACGCCTGAGATGTTAGTCTGGGATTAAAGTCTTCGCTGTCCTCTTCAAGAGTAAAATCCGACCAGTCTGTCCAGGTTATATCAAAAGAAACGTTCAATGGATCTTTGGGATGATATGAGATACCCAGTCCCAAAATCCAAGGAAAGTGAAGTTCTGCATTATTCTGTTCAGATAAATTGTCAATATCACCACTGATAGTATCGATGGAATTAAAAGTTCTATCGTTGTCAAGATCCAGAGTATATGCTGGCTTCATCACAGTGCCGATTGTCCATTTAGGATTTAATCGATAAAGCCCTCCGAATACCAAGGAATACCCATCTTCTACTTCATATCGGCTCGTGCTAGTGCTGTGGAGATCACTATTCGTGGTGCCAAAAAAAGATGTCGTAGTTCTTCGTTTCTCTTTGATCTCAAAAGAGCTGCTGTCAGTAATCCCTTGATTCCAAATATTAAAAGTAATTCCCACTGAAAGATTTGATGAAATGTCCACACCAATCGCTGGAGAAAGAACGGATAATGTTCCCTCGGTAGCATTATCTCTAATTCCTGATGATGAAAAGAATCCATCAGTAAGCGAGACAGGTAATTCTATTTCCTCATCAAATCGAAAAAGCTTAAAGTAATTGAGGGAAAATACCATATGTGTTTTATTCTTATAGACGAACGGGTAAACGATACTGGCATAGTTGAAGTCCTCAAAATCCCAGGAATCAGATCCCCGAAAATTTCCGCTTTTACCATCACTAATCCTGTTTTTGGATGAGCTGCTATGTGAAATTGATTCAAAAGCAAAAGATAGTTCCGGTTTCTGTAATTGTGTCAAACCGCCGGGGTTCCATGATGCGGCCGTCGCGTCGTCAGCCACAGCAATAAAGGCATTGCTGAGCCCAAGAGCTCTTGCTCCGGACCCCACGGGATTGGGATTGCCGATACGTGCCGGCATTGGAATTGCCTGTCCATAAACAGAACTTGGCACACTTATGATGAACCACACGAATAAAATTATGGAGATTCTATTGCACTTCATTTTCTTATTCCTGCTGATGGTGATATAATCAGGTGCTGGTGCATGCTAATATAATAAACGTTGGCATAGAAAATTTTTTTCAATTCAATTTGGCGCAAAAAGAAAATATGATTAGAGGTATGTGATGTTTTGATCATATTTGACAGAACTTGCTGTTCGTTGATTTTTGAACAATATAAGACAATCTCACAGTCGTTTCACCAAAAAAGGTAATTAAAAAGTCAAGACTTATATAGTTCCGCAGTTTTTGGGCCATATTTAGTTTTGGGATTTAATTAGTCGCCAATAAACAAATTTAGCCCGGATTTCTCATAATACTTCTATTACGAATAGCGTATATCACCTAAATTCAAAGTCTTAATATGTCTCGCGAATTCAATGTGTCTTTCTGCTGTCCAGCAGAATCATTCGCTCATCTGCGTTAAACCATTGAATATAGGCAATCTAACCTGAATAATTCATCAGTATTCTGCTGCGAGGCCTAATCTCTGCTCAAATAAGCCGATTAACTCAATTTTACATCTCGGTGAGTGAAAATTCACTTTCATTGTGAAATTTTCTCTAATCAATTTATTATGAGCGAGTTAAGTGCTCTCGCGACGAATCGCATGAATTAATCAGGCTAAGCTTTCTCACCACAAAGTTTGTGAGCAAACCGGGTTAGTTAAACAATAACTTATATCCAAACTTACTTCTGTCCAATTATAAGTTAAAGAATGGCAATTAGTAAGAGTTTTTACTGCGTCGGTTTTGAAATGTAAATCTAGGTGTTGTTGAATGATGAATTCAAGGAAAGGCGTGCTATGAAGGATAAATCCGTGAATTGCTGATATCAATTATCTCATCGTAGCTACATTGTGAGAAATACGGGTCAATTTTTTGGCTCCTTTGAGTTTTGAATGGGTAAGCCTAAATTTCATGTATTTTTGGTATAGGGATTCAGAGTGTTAAAATTTAGCTTACCAGTGATCAGATAGGTAATTATTTTAATATTTTTTACCGTACTATAACCGCGTGCTTTGGCTTTAGCTGCCTGGACAATAGAATTAAGACCTTCGAGGATACCATTGCTGATTTG
>JAJFLO010000053.1 GCA_021772675.1 Verrucomicrobiota bacterium
TTAAAAAATAATCTCATCGTAAAAAACGATTTGGCCTTGAAAAAATTCTGATTTATTTGTTTTTTTTATATTTCCTACAAAAAACGATTCTGTAAGCAGAAATTAGGCTTGAGGGTAAAACGGGGACCACTGAGCATGTACACTGATGTCATTATTGTGGGCAATATCTGAGACAACGTCTTTCATCCCGACTATAAGCTCAATAAATTTGTTTTCATTGGCGAATGCCGCGTACATCATAATCGCCAGTACAACAATAAGAAAGCAAGCTATAATAATAATCACTGGTAGAAAAAGTGCCATCATTTCCAATAACGATTGTTCAATAGTTCCTGCTTTAAGTCCTGATAAGACTGCATTTGGATTTATTATACTGCAAGCAGTAAGTTTTTCGACATTCGTTATTCATTTCAGGCAACAATTTGCAGAAACCTGTCGAAAACCTGATGGCAGACGGTATAATAATGGATTATTTACAGATAAATAGGCGATAAATCCAAATATTCCAAGGTCCAGCAGCGGGACCAATAAAAAGAAACTACCCCTTTTTTTCAGGTAGTTACTTTGTTATTGATTTAATTTCATATAGATCTATTTCGTCTATGCAACTATTAAGTTCATCGGCGCAAATTAGTGTGTTCTCTGGAGTAATTGGTTCGGTAATTTCCCCAGCGATTTCGCAGTATTCCATTTTTCATGTTAGTCTTCTATGCCCGATATTTCAACAAGTTATAAATAGGCGTCAAGTATAGCTTCTATTTCAACAGATGTGTCAATGTTTCATTTAAATCCGGATACTTAAATTTATAACCGGCAGCATCCAGTTTTGCAGGGATAACTCTGGTACTGGACAGCAATAATTCGTCGGCGATTTCTCCGAGTAAAAGCTTCAATATAATCTTGGGTACTGGAAATAATGTTGGACGGTTTAAAACTTTACCCAATGTTTTGGTGAATTCTCTGTTCGTTACTGGATTCGGCGAAACAAGATTTATCGGCCCCTCAAGAGTTTCATTAGTTATTATATACTCAATAATACTGACAACATCATCAATGGATATCCAACTCATGAATTGCTTGCCATCACCTAAAATACCACCCATTCCCAACTTGAATGCGGGTTTCATCATGCTGAGTGCACCACCTTTGTTGGATAGCACAACACCGAGTCGCAGGTGACATATGCGTGTGCCGATATCTGCAAGATTTTTTGCGGCGTCTTCCCAGTCTTTGCATACCCCTGCAAGAAATCCACTGCCGTTACCAGACTCTTCAGTCAATATTTTTTCTTCCTGATTACCATAAAATCCGACAGCAGATGCTGTGATTAAAAGTATTGGTGGTTGTGGTAATTTTTTGATCAAATGCACAAGATTTTTAGTGCTGTATATCCGACTCTCATATAGCGTACGTTTTAATTTTTTGCTCCACCGGCCGGACAACAAATTTTGACCATTCAGGTGAACAACAACCGAGATATCAAAATCCAGAGGATTGTATGTATCACCAGTTTCTGGATTCCATTTAATATCGGTGTTACATTCCGATTCAGTTCTAATTAGTCGAGTGAATTGATAATTTTTTTTCAATAGTTCAGCGATTATCGATGACCCGAGCAATCCGGAGGATCCTGTTAATAGTATTTTCATATATTTACGTGTGTTGAAACGCTTGAAAAGAATGCGGAACTACTTATAATTGAATTCATTAAAAATACGAAACTGCAAGGAAAGTATGGCTTCATTTTCATTTATTGCGTAATTCTGGGTGATAGGAAACTATAACATAGCATGAATTTAGGGTTTTGGGAAAAATTAAATAAACCGATATTTATTTTGGCACCGATGGCAGGTGTGACCGATACAGTATTTAGACAGATTATCGCAAAATATGGTAAACCTGACGTTTTTTACACGGAATTTGTATCCTGCGATGGCCTTTGTTCACCTGGGAGAAAAATTCTTTTGGATGATTTAAGATTTCGTGAAATAGAGCGCCCTATCCTTGCTCAGTTTTTCGGTTCAAAGGCGGATAATTTTTATAAATCAGCACAACTGGCAACTGAATTAAAATTTGATGGCATTGATATCAATACGGGTTGCCCCGATAAATCGGTAGAAAAGCAAGGGGCTGGTGCGGCACTAATTAGAAATCCGAAACTGACAAAGGCAATTATAAAAGCAACCTGTATGGGGGCGGGAAAACTTCCTGTATCCGTAAAAACCAGACTTGGTTATGATCGTACCGATACAGAAGATTGGATTAAACATTTGTTAGAAATGCAACCGGCGGCAATAATCATACATGCACGAACAAGAAACGAAATGTCCAAAGTGCCAGCAAAATGGGATGAGATTGCAAAGGCAGTTGAAATTAGAAATAAATTAGGAAGTCAGGCATTAATTATTGGAAATGGTGATGTTGATTCTCTGGAGCAGGGGGAAAAACTGGCAAATAATTTTGGTGCAGATGGTGTCATGATTGGCAGAGGGATTTTTGGAAATCCGTGGTTATTTAATCAAGGAACTCAATTGTCCCAAGTTAGTCTGGAAGAAAGAATAAAGGTCTTATTAGAACATGCCGCTTTATTCGAAAAAACTTATGGTGCGAATAAACACTTTGCAATTATGCGGAAATTTTTTAATTCATATGTGTCAGGGTTTCCTTCAGCTAAGTCATTAAGAATGAATCTCATGATGACGCGGAATTATGAGGATGTAGAACAAGTGGTTAATAATTATTTGAGTTAAAAGTCGGGTTGGCCTGAATAATAACAATCGGTTAGTCTAACAACCCGTCTTTTTTTAGAGATGCTTCAACCTCCGCTCTCACCTTTTCTTTAACTTGCTGATTATATTCCTCTTCAAGTTTTTTAATTTCAGGGCCAAATTTTGATTTAATGATATCATCGATTTTTATTAATTTTTTCCCTTTACTGAGAAATCCATTTTCTTTGTAAGTCTTAACTGTAATCTTCTTTTCAATCGACTTAATATGATCATTGCGTTCAATGTCAAAATTAATCCGTATATAGTGGTTCCTTCGTTTTTCGCATTGTTCTTTGTTAAAGCAGGCAGGATCCGGTGTGATAATGTCGTTTTTTAGAATATAAAATTTTCCCAATTTAATTTTATCATTGTATACTCGCTCTAGTATACCGGTAACTGGGCCTCGTCTTGTTATGACTTTTACTTCATCATTCTCCTTAAAAAGTGGAAACTCTTTTTCCGCTTCTTTAACAATTACCTGTCTCTTTGCAGCAGAATAAGTTAGGTTTGTCTCTTCAACTGCTTTCGCTTTGATAAGCCGTTCGACCTCTTCTTTTGTTTTATCTCTTGAAATTTCATCAAGACTTACTTTTAGTTTTTCTAAGGCCAATTTTTTAGTCGCTGCGTCTAGGTCAAATTTGGGCTCTTGAGCGATTGCTTTGTCGAACCGTATTTTTGCCTCTTCTTTTGCCTTCGCATGGCGCTCCGCTTCTTCCTCTTGCTTTTTCAATTCATCAGTCGAAGGCCCTTCATCTGCAAATGGATCACCACCTTGGTCACTGCCTTTAGTTCCGGAATCGCCCTTATCTCCGCAACCAACAAAGAATAAAGTACAAACAAATAAAAATAGTGTAGAAATTGATCTAAATGATTTTCTAATCCCAACCATGATTATTATATCCTTTTTGTGTATAATGTTCACTCTTTCACGTCTAGCCCGCATTGCTCACAAAGCGTTTACTATGAGAACGTATATCACGCCAGTTCAGCATCTTGCTTTGACTATCGAATTCTGCCGTGTCTCGACACACTGTCACTCTCTTTTCTGCGGTAACATAATGAAATGACGCAATCTAAGTCCTCACGCTCCGAAGTTGGTGAGAACAAGCTGGCTAGTCTCATTTTGCATATAAATACGACAAAAAGAGTATTAAATCAAACGGGTAGCAAAAAATCTAATTTGTTAAGTGAAACTCAAATGTATCTCTAGTGCCTCGGTGTAAAGGCCACCTTAGCGTCAACCAAGTGGAAAGCATATAGGACCGAAGTTATATAGATTCCGTATTTCTTGCGGGACCGATATTTCATTCGTTTATAACGGCTATGACAGCGATTTTTTTCCCGGCACAAGTCTTAAACACTCCATTACAAAAGGCTTCATTGTTCAATAAGAATTACCGATAAATTTGCGGGTCCATGTGCACCTAAAACTAATTATTTTTCAATATCAGCTGTTCGGGATGGTCCAGTCATAATGGTAAAATAACTACAGAGTGAATTTTTTCCTCCAATATTCCGAAAAACATCGTCTAGGGAATTCAATATAGTTCTGCCCTCCGCAATAACGACCAAATGGGAAGGAAACGAAATTGAACACCAACCAACAATTTCAGAAGTTTGACAAATAACACTTCCGGTTCGCGCAACTAACCATTTGGCGGATGTAATTCCAAGTGATATTGATGTAAAATCCATGGGGGTTTGAAATGTTCTGGTGGCGGTATTCGTACCTATCGTTTTCATTAGTTTTTCATCTGCTGCTAAAAACTTCTTTACTATGGGGGTTTCGTTAATAATTATGCATTGATCAATCTCGGAATCGACCAATGTTGAAACCAATGAGGCCGCGTCCTCGTAATTGGGCACAATGGGACATAGTCCATTCACTGAAGTTAGATTTTCTGCAAACGTTTTTATGAGTGAAGTAGTTGTTGGTATCTGGATAGTCTGCGAAGATTTCCGCATCAGCAAATTCAGGTAAATTTGAAAAAACTTTGTCAATTTGAGAATGAGAATGCTTCAATTTTCTTAGAATATTTTTTCGAGCTGACATGATTTTCCCATAACTCCGAAAATGATTGGGGTGCTAAATCCGGCAATTGATTTCGTTTGTCTTTGGGTACCAATACTTTGACAAATGATTCGAGAGGAAGCAAGAGATTTTTAAATTTAGTAGTGTTCTTTTTATTTTTCATGACGGTTGCCCACAGTCTAATGCTCCAGTACCATTTGTCTAAGGAATTTCCCGAATGGCTGGCGAATTCTCTATTTTTCAGCAGTAGTCGGTGGATGCGGATATCAACCGGGCATACACTGGTACATGCACCACATAAACTAGATGCATTGGCTAGATGACCCCACTTTTTTTATTTCTGATAAATGCGGTGTAACGACCGACCCGATCGGGCTTTGATATGTGGTATTGTACGTATGCCCCCCTATCGCTTTATACACTGGGCAGCTATTAAGACACGCACCACAACGGATATAGCGAAGTACCGATTTAATTTTTTCGTTGCAAAATATATTTGAGCGGCCGCTATCAAACAAAATCACGATCATTTTTTCGGGACCATCAGGTTCGCTCTGAAGTTTCGGACCAAATACAAGAGAATTAAATGCCGTGATGCACTGCCCTGTGCCGCTCGTTGCCAGCAGAGGTAAAAACAGTGATAGGTCTGATATTCTGGGTAGAACTTTCTCTATGCCTACAATGACAACATGTACTTTGGGTGCGGCCTGCGGCCATAGTCAAGACACCGTTGCCTTCGTTTTCCGTGATGGAAATAGCACCGTTTTCAGCGATCAGAAAATTTGCCCCGGTTATTCCTAAATCTGCGAGAGCAAATTTTTCACGAAGATGGTTTCTGGCAGCCAATGTTAATTTTTCAGGATCGTCCGTTATATCTATGCCAAAATGGTGATGAAATAATTCGGCAATTTCAGATGTAGATTTATGCATTGCTGGTGTGACGATGTGGTAAGGTTTTTCGTTGGCTAACTGAACGATTAATTCGCCTAAATCAGTTTCGTAGTTTTTGATCTCTAGTTCTTCTAATAATTCATTGAGTCCGATTTCTTCAGTTGTCATCGATTTGGATTTAACAACAGTCTTAATATTGTGATCCCTGAGAATGTTTCTTATATAATTTTGAGCCTGGGTAATTGTTTCAGCCCAAATTACTTCTGCACCTGATTCAGTTATCTTTTTTTCAAATGACTGTAAAAGATTATCAATATTTTCAATTACATAACCTTTTATTTGTGCAGCTAATTTTCGTGTATCTTCCCATTCTTTAAATTGACGGGATTTCATAGACGTCACAGACGTGTTATATGTGGAAATCGCTTTTGTTAATTTTTGCCTATGTTGATGGTTTGCAGATTTTTCCTTAGCGGCTTTTATAAATTTTGATTTTTCTGTCATCTAATTCTTCGTGTGTTAAAAATGTTGCCTGAAATTATTTCTAACGACCTATAATCTACCATTTCGAATTCTATTTACATATTCGCATTGGGATACTATAATATAAACTGAGTTTTGCATCGTGTTTTTGTGATGATTAAATAGTGGTTTATAACTAAAGAATTTTGGAGGATCCAATGAAAACGATAAAATCAAGAATAACAATCACTGTCACTGGTTTAACCATTGCTTGCATGTGTACATTTTCTGTTTATGCCGGTGGATCGAAGTCTACTTCATCCACGTCGAAATCAAAACCAACAACCTCGGCAAAAAAGGTTTCTAAATTATATAAAGAGGGAAAATTTCTGGCTGATACATGGAATTATAGTGAAGCCCTTGAGAAATTTGAAGCCGCTTACAAGCTGGATAAAAAAAATGCTGACGTACTTAACATGATGGCTTACTCTCAACGGAAACTGGGTTTGCTTGATAAAGCATTTAAAAATTATAAGAGGGCATTAAGGTTAAAGCCTGAGTTTCCGGAAGCACGGGAATATTTGGCAGAGGCCCATATTCAAGCGGCTTTGCGCGAAGCAAAAATATTGAAAAGTTATGGTTCTAATGCCGAGGTAGAAATGGAAGAACTCATTAAGTGTTTTCTGGATGCTGTTTTAGAGCTTAACCTCTCACAAAAATAGGGCCGGGCCTATAAGGTTTTTGTTGGTTCACTGCTTCAGCTGTAGCTTTTCATTTAGCTATGCATCGCGTTGCGGCGGATGAACTCCAACAGACATATCGCCATGTCAGAGCGCTTCTCAGAGTTCACCCATAATTACTCGAAATCAGCATACCTATTTCAAGCTATCTGCATCGGCTTGTGGTGGTTTTTAATTGCAACCAAAATTGATGCATACCATCTATTCGAATAAAAAGGTTTGTCTAAGGTTGCATTCTTTCTTTTTTCTATACCGGATATTGTTGTAATTTGCATCCTTTCTCTTGGCTGTAGGCATTACACCATATGATAACATGAAATTTGTCATTTTTTTGGGGGGGTTTTATGTATGCAGCATTGTTTCGTATAGCAGTTAGTTTGCAAACTAAAACTGGTTATTTAGGGCCGATAATGATGGTTGAACTAAACCGCTTCGCGGAGTGTCTGCCCTAATCCGAGCCGCCCTTGGCTTCGCCTTTTCCTCGCCAATCCTTACACCCAATCGCACCTTGCTGTAGATTACCTCCTGTTGTGTTGGTCCCAGGCCAACAATTCGTTCTCACAATAACCTACCACATTACAGGAGGTAATACCATGGTCGTCCCACTCCGCCAGCAAATGACT
>JAJFLO010000521.1 GCA_021772675.1 Verrucomicrobiota bacterium
TAATTAGTGGAAGAAAAGAGCGAAATTATCCAAGTTATTTATTTGTGAGCCCTTAATTACATAGTGACGGCACTTGTTAATTTAGCAATTGACTTTACTTAAGAATGATACACGTTTTATGACGGCACTTGTTTGATTTAATAATTGACTTTGCCTAAATATGATGCACGTTTTACAACGGCGCTATACTGTTATATAATAAAAATGTAAAAAAGTCAAGTATTACTGGGTTAAAATAATGAAGAGTTCAGGTTACAAAAAGAAATTTACTTTAAGACTGCCGGAAGATTTATCGGACTGGATTGAAAAGAAATCAAGCAACTTTGGTATGTCCAAGAACAAAATAATCGTCCAATTCTTGGAAAATATTCGTAGAGCGGAAAGGCAGAGGTGATATCGACCCTATATATTTGAGATCAAAATCAGTTAGTTATCCTGCAAAAAGTCGTTCTATGTCAATATCTTAGGAGGGTTAATGATGAAAAAATCGATTGAAATACTAAAACAGATCAGGCAGCTGGTATTCAAATCCTTAAATTCTTTTACAGAAGAACAGTTGCTGAACATTCCAGAGGGGCGTAACAACAATATCTTATGGAATGTTGGTCATGTGATTGCGGTTCAGCAGGCGTTGCAATATAAATTATCCGGATTGGAAATGTATATAACCGAAGACTTTTACATTGATTTCCAAAAGGGATCATCTCCAGATGATTGGGAAGGAACACCGGATATCACCGAGATCAAAAGCCTACTTTTAGAGTTACCTGAAAAATTAGATCAAGATTATCATGCTAAGAAATTTCAAGATTTTAATGAGTATACGACTTCAGCAGGAATCGTTTTAAGCGATATTGAAGATGCAATCCTGTTTAACAACTTTCATGAGGGGATGCATCTGGGAATTATTATGTCAATAAGGAAATATGTCTAATTATTCAGTTTTCCGAGGTAAATTGATATGGCAAGCGAATGTAAATTCAAGGAGTTAAAACCTACGGGCATTAATTGTCCGAGATGTAATGAGGGGTGAATTGATACTAGTTAGGGGCGGTTTGGACCGATATATCGATGTTCATCTCCTGGAATCTGCACATTCTATGTTGAATCCCGGCCAACTGGAGAAATATGTACATATACTCGGGATAATGGTAATGCTTGTGGTCAGTTAATTGTATAGGGTACTATACCTGGATTATTCATAAAGTTTTGTAATGAGAGTCATCAGATTACGTAATATCAATGAGTTATGAATATTATTTGCGTGCAGGCTTCCAGCTCGTAGAGCCTACAGCTCGGAGAGAATAGTGTTGAAAATCCGTCGTGGTGGAAACTCTTTCGAACCCGAAGAATTTTATAACTCGTTGATATTATGTGATATGACGATTCGTAATAGAAAGTTTATGAATAATCCAGGCTAAAACGATTCCTAATCGATGCAGTGATAATACATGTCCCTATCGCAATCCGCACAAGCTATAATATGCAGGTGCGATTTTTAAGTTCCTGATTGAGCACGCGGTCGTTTTCGGAGTAGTCCATGGGAACGTCAATTATATGTACTCCGTGATCTAACTGACATTTTTGGATTGTAGTTAGTAAGTCTTCTGTTTTGGTTATTCGATAACCTTTGGCTCCATAGCATTCGGCATATTTTACAAAATCAGGATTGCCGAAATCCAATCCGAAATTCTTAAATCCCATTCCAGCCTGTTTCCACTTAATCATGCCGTACGCATCATCACGGAGTATAAGGACAATCAAATTTAATTTCAGACGAACTGCAGTTTCAATTTCCTGAGAATTCATCATAAAACCGCCGTCACCACAGATTGCAATCACTTTTCGATCCGGATAGACAATATTAGCAGCCATTGCTGATGGTAGTCCGGCACCCATTGTGGCCAAGGCGTTATCGAGTAAAACAGTATTTGGTTCATAGGCTCTAAAGTTTCGTGCAAACCATACTTTATAGACACCATTATCCAATGCGATAATTCCATTTGCTGGCATCGCTTTGCGGACATCACTTACAAGTCGCTGTGGAATGAGGGGAAAACGCTCATCATTGGCTCCTTCATTAACGTGGGTATCAACTTCATTTTTAATTCGCGCATTGTAGGAAAAATCCCAGGATGGCTGGATTTCAATTTTCTCGTTGATTTGCCAGATGCTGTTGGCTATATCACCTACAACCTCGAGTTGGGGAAAATAGACTGGATCCACTTCTGCCGAAAAAAAGTTGATATGAATTACTTTCGTCCCTCCATGTTTCATGAAAAATGGGGGCTTTTCAATGACATCATGGCCGACATTGATAATTAAATCTGCTCGATCTATTGCGCAATGTAAATAATCATTGGCAGATAGTGCTGCATTACCAATAAATTTTTCGTGTCGTTCATCAACAACACCTTTGCCCATTTGCGTCGTGAAAAAGTGAATCCCGGTTTTGTTTATGAATGCTTTAAGCATATTTGAAGTCATTTTTCGATTAGCACCAGCGCCAACAAGTAGGAGTGGATGTTTCGCATCTTGAATCATTTGAACTGCTTGGTTTATTGCTTTTTCTTCCGCAATGGAGCGACGGGTACGTTGTATTGGAAATAAACCAACTTCAGTATCTTCAGCTGCGATATCCTCTGGCAGCTCAAGATGAACAGCACCTGGTCGTTCTTCTTCGGCACGTCGAAATGCCTCCCTAACATGTGAAGGTATGTTGTCACCGCTTACGATTTGTTTAGTATATTTTGTTAAGGGTTGCATCATTTGGACAATGTCAACTATCTGAAAATGTCCCTGCTTACTTGATTTAATGGGTTTTTGTCCAGTTATCATGAGCATGGGCATGGCGCCAAGTTGTGCGTAAGCAGCGGGTGTAACAAAATTTGTTGCTCCTGGCCCTAGTGTGGAGAGACATACACCCGCTTTTCCGGTTAGTCGGCCATAGGTTGCCGCCATAAATCCTGCACCTTGTTCGTGACGAGTGAGGATCAGTTTAATATTAGAACCTTTTAGTGAATCCAGGAAATCAAGATTTTCCTCACCGGGTATGCCAAAAATATATTCTACATTTTCTGCTTCTAATGCTTTAATAAATAGATCACTTGCCTTCATTATTATTTTTCTCCCCAATGTTTTTCTAAAAATTTATCTCGACCTGATCCGTATCTATATCGGTAATAACTTACCGGACTCTTTTTATAATATTTCTGGTGATATTCTTCTGCATGGTAAAACGTTGTGGCTATTTTTATTTCAGTCACGATATCCTTTTCAAAAATATTTGATGCCTGAAGTTTTTCCCTTGAATCTATCGCTTCATTTTTTTGAGTATCACTATGGTAATAAATTCCGGCGCGATACTGAGTTCCGATATCGACAAATTGTCTGTTCTTTACCGTTGGATCAATGTTTCTCCAAAATATCTCGAGTAATTCAGTATATGTAACTAGTGTTGGGTCGAAATTAACTTCAATTGCTTCAGTATGGCCGGTAGTTCCTGTGCATACTTGCTGATAGGTCGGATTTTTTAATGCCCCATCAGTATAGCCCACTGACGTTGATACAACCCCTTCTATCATATCGAAAGGTGGCTGCATACACCAAAAACAGCCCCCGGCAAACGTTGCTTTTTTGAAACTGCCAGATAAATGAACTGGCTCCTTTTCTTTCTCATTTGCTGAATAAAGAGTCCCAAATATTATTGAACATATAAGAGTGATTATGATGGATTTAATGATGGTTGTTTTTTTCTTTATACTCATTAGTCTTGTAATGGTATTAATTGGTTTCGAGTTCAAAGTTCAGGAGATTAAAATTAAGAAAAATGAATGGTTTTGATTCAATTTTGTGATCAAGGGTTATAGCCTGATTAATTCATGCGATTCGTCGCGAGAGCACTTAACTCGCTCATAATAAATTGATTAGAGAAAATTTCACAATGAAAGTGAATTTTCATTCACTGAGATGTAAAATTGAGTTAATCGGCTTATTTGAGCAGAGAT
>JAJFLO010000522.1 GCA_021772675.1 Verrucomicrobiota bacterium
GTGATTTAATTCAGATAATTATGGTATACATATTGTTGGCGCCGTCGTATTGTCTCAACCCTACTTTGGAATTTAGGCCCCATCATAGCTACCTCTATTTTCTGAATGAAAATCAGTGAATATATTAAACGTGCACGGCACCGAACCTCGTTTTGAAAACTCTCGCATACGACGGAAAATATCTTGGCGGAAAGATCGGCTTTACCGGCGTCCTACACACATGGAAACGCAATAAACTCATTCATCCGCATATTCACTACATCATCCCCGGAGTGGGATTGACCGAGGATCACTTTGAATGCATATCTACAAAAGGAGAGTTTCTTGTTCATGTTAAACCTCTGATGATTCTGTATAGAAAGAAACTGCTCCAGGCCCTTGAGAAAAAGGGACTCATCAACCCAAAACTAAAATCAAAACTCCTGAACAAAGAATGGAATGTTTATCTGGACCATGCAGGAAACGGACAAAATACCGTAACATACCTGTCTAATTTTGTCTTCAGGGTTGCTATTACTGACAATAATATTGTGGCACTGGAAGATGATAAAGTCACATTTCGATTCAAAAAATCAAAGGCCAATCACTATACCTATCAGACCATTGGCGTCTTCAAGTTTATGAAGATGTTCCTCCTTCACATATTGCCATCCGGATACCTGAAAATACGACACTTTGGATTTCTGGGAAACCGCTACCGAGCTGATAACATTCACATGATCAGAGAACTCTTAGATAACCAATCGTGTGAACTTGCCATTGCCCCTAAAATAGAACAAATCATCAAACAAAAGCAAGAATCAAAATTACGCTGTCCAAAATGCAATGACGAACTCAAATTTTATGAGATTTCTTTTGTATCAATTCGATTCCATCCTCTATACGCTAGTGCCTGGAATGCAAAATCCCCACCATGACCTGTTGCTATCATATACGAACGGCTATCCACATAACAAAATTCGCTGGAAATCATACCCTGCGAAGCCGGACCCATAGTGCCTTGAGCAACAAATCCATGACTACAGCAAGTATTCGTCCAACCCAATCACCTGATTATAGACCTAATTCCACTCCAATAACGTCCCCACCACCTTTGCCTAACTGACTCAGACAATCAACGTCGATCATTTTCCCGATTCAATACCCTATATGCAAGGCCCGAACTTGTTCAACCAGGATTTGATCTCACGAAAAAAACGTGAGATCAAATCTAGATATGTTGTGGATTTCGCCAAGGACAGGCTGTGCTGTGACGAATTCTGGCGCAGCGTCTGAACGCCAGGGAAACAGTCCATCACTTGCCGATGGCCAAACAACTTGAAATACTGAAAACTCCTCCCCGCGATTAAACTTCATCGCTGAAAGGACATAATCCGAATAATTTTCTTTCAGGACATTCGCAAAGACTGCGTCACAATCGGCCAAAAGTTCGTCCGTGGGCTTGGTGAGATCGAACGGATTCCCGTCCTTCGCTCTCCGTGCAACATCAGATAGAACGCCGGCAGCTAATTCCGGGGGAAGACCAAAAATGATCATTTCTGGGTGACCGTAGGACTTGTGAAGTCCGACTGTGTAAGAAAATGAGCGCCCTTCACCGACCACCGAAATTGTAGAAAAGCCGTACTCAGCAATATCGCCTTCAATTTTGCTGAAATATTCTTGTTTAGATTTTGCATCCACTTGCGAACTACATATTTTCTTTTTGCCGAACGTATAAGTCAGCTATCTCCAGTGCGAGCGGCGCGAGTACTGGAGATTAGCTGGACTGATTTGTTCGATCTTTCGTTTTCTTCCAATTCAATCTATAAACCCACTCACCGAAACTTTCATGTTTGGAGAATGACAATCGATAGGTATCACCTTCAAATTTCACAAGTTTTTTTCGTTTTAACTCATCTATTTCCTCGACGAGGGCCTCGCTGTACTCGGAATCAATAGTACCTATTCCGAAACCCATAAAATCCTTAAATGCCGTAATCCATTCCTTTCCGTCACGATACTCTATTTCAACGCTATCTGCACCAAGTTTTATTGCTTTTACTATGTATTCTATTAGCAATATGTGGTTCTCCTCAATATTTGGTTATTATCTACATCGAACATCTGAATGAGTCACATCCAATCCGGTGCAACTCTGACTGCAAGTATCCGATTTATGGCGCCAAAAACAACTAAAACCGGGCGCGACTATTGGATGTTGACTCGATTCTTTAGTTATGTCTTTATTGTATTGTTGCTTTTTACATAAAGAATCCAAACCAAAATAATACTACATGCCCACAAGTAATACCCTACATCAATATTTTTTATACTTATATCTCTCAAAAGAAAATGTGAAATCGGCCACGATAATAAGTGGATGCATAGGAATCCACCAATCCATTTCAAAACTTTTATGTTTTTCCCAATATCAAAAATTAAAAAAATTAAAAAATAAACGTTTAATAAACTAGTAATATTGAAGAAAACAAAATAAATGCTTTCTAATTCGCCATCAATAAGATTTGAAACCATCTCTAAGCTAAATTTCGCACATTCCCACCCTACAACATAACCTCCCTTATACGCAGGCATGAAAAATGATAGTACAAAGAGAATCGCCAATATTACCGGTGCTATTTTCTTCAATTTACTTGTAGGCATAATGGCGAGTTGAGCTGAAGGTTCTGTTTGTTGCGAGCGATAGCTTGCATAAGAACAGGTTCTTTCTGCTCTAACGATTTTGTTACGCGAAGCTTTGCGAGCGGAACAAAATTGGTAGCTTGCAACTCGCCATTACACATACCTGAGCGAAGCGAAGGTATGTGTAACGACCAGCTCACCTACGGAGAAGGAGCGCCAGCGGATTCCCCGTTAGAGTGGAGCGTCTTGTTCGATTCACCGTTTTCTCCATAATTTCTTAGTCCATATTCCTTATATAAAATTTTGGTTATACTGCCACCGACAAAAGTAATTTCAGAATCTGGTTGCCAGCCGAATTCGTCTGAAGCGGCAGCGACGTACTCCCAGATGTCTTTTGTGCCATCAGAATCTTCAATTTGTTTTGCACTTGTCGGTTCACCCAATGCCTAGCACTAGGTCGTGATACGACATGCCCATTTTTATTCGCTTTTCCTGTTTGCAAAGTCCTATTTTTTCACCTAACTCTTTCCCTTTTTCACCCCTGATTTTTATTTTTTTATTTCTTAGCCTTAATAGCCACCATGAAAAAAAGATTATATATCCAGTGCAAAAAATAAAGAGAATGTTTGAGAGTGATGGAATTGAATCTTCATCGAAAAAACCAATCGGCGGGCGAGAACCCTCCAACTTCGAAAGATATTTCAATCTTTCCACTGCTTGCTCAATTTCTTCTGGTAAGCTAAAATCAAGAGGTCTAATTTCATCTAGATCTTCATAGCTAGAAATTAATATTTGCTGTCTTATATTACCTTTCGACTCCTCTTCATCTACTAGCATTCCCTCATCCACTCGAGCCGTCGACTGCAGAAGTGCGACGGATTCCAATTTAATTGTTCCCTGTATCAATGTTTCGGAACGTAGCTGTGGAATTTCAATTACTAATCTCAGATTATTGGTTCCCAATTTATACTTAAATTCCTCAATGGCTGTCTCAGGAACAAATTCAGTGATTTTTGCCGAAGAGATAATTTCGACCGTGACACCTTTGGCTGTATTTCCCTGTACATGTTCTACTCGTAAAACAGCTGGAACTTCTGGTAAACTAGCGAATGCGGACTTCGGTAGACCACTGTTTTCTAGAGTTAGTAATTTGATACGGATTTTCGGAATTCTTTTAATATCTTCTATTCGCTTGTACAAATTCTCAATTTTGCTATTTATCCTTTCTACCTTTCGTTCGCGTGACTCGACCCGCTTGTAGTAAACACCGGATATAAAGGCAATAATTAGAGCAAGGACAGAAATTGCAACGGTAACGATTTTATAATAGTCTTTGTTCTTATTTCTATTAATTAAGTCTGGCATTGTTGCTTACTCTCATTTTCAATTCTAAAATATTATTATCACAAAGTGCTTTGTGATATATCCTTTACACCCAAAGAGCTTTGGGATATCTCCAGTTATTAATCAAAAAATAATATGATTGTATCTTTTTCTGTTCTAATAAGTTACTTCGCATTTTTAGGTCTGCAAATCGTAAATATTCAGTAAAATCCGTAGTAGCGCGGGCATTCCTGCCTGCGTAAAAGATTTTTCTCAGCCAAGAATGGCCGAGTTACCCATACGCCATATGTACTCTTTGCCTGCAACTCTGGTTTATAAACGGGTTTTACTGATTATCTACTGCAAACCGGCTTGGGATTATCCCAAAGTTAAATCGATCTTTTGAATAATCTCTTAATAATAACTCACATTTTAGGTTTCATATCTGATTTGTTAAAGTAACTCGGCCATTCCTGGCTGAGAGACCTTGTGATTTGCGCAGCCAAGAATGACCGCGTTACTCAGTTTTGATT
>JAJFLO010000523.1 GCA_021772675.1 Verrucomicrobiota bacterium
ACAGAACGAATTCCAGTGCATAGCAAGAAAAAGCCGGTGACATTTACTCCGGATGCGGTGATCTCGGTTAAATCTGCGGAAAAAGAAAAGAGTCTTCTTTTCTTTCTTGAAGTGGACATGTCTACGGAATCATTGAGCAATCAGCGAGGTCTTGGAGATATCCGCCAAAAAGTAGTGAACTACCGAACCTACCTTGGTAAGAAAATCTACAATCGCTATCAACGAGTATTAAAAGCTGATTTCAAAGGGTTTCGTCTCTTGTTCCTGGCCAATACTGAAAAACGTAGCGTTGCGATTAGTAGAATTGTGGCTGAAATGACGCCTTCTGATTTTATCTGGATTACTGATCAAGAGCATATGAGTAATCATGGTCTTGCTGGTAAAATTTGGGCAAGGGGTGGTAAGCAAAGCAGTAAACCTCATTCAATTTTATAAAATTGATGCAGATAATTTTATAAATGTTACCTGCTTGTTTTAGAAAAAACATCGAAAAGTATGGGGGATTTTATGCTTGCGATGTTTTAACAACTTTGACACGATTAACGTTAAGGATATACTATGGATATACACCTATGGAGAATATTATGATAGCGCAAATTAAAAAATGGGGAAATAGCCAAGGACTTAGACTGACAAAACAACTTCTTTCTGATGCTCAAATTTCGGTGGGGGATACCGTAGATGTGGACATTCAAAAAGGGCAAATTGTGATAGCACCTGTAAAATCAATAGAGAAAAAGCACAATCTTCAAGAACTTGTGTCACTCATACCAGATGATTTTCAAGCATCTGAAATAAATTGGGGTGAGCCTATTGGTAAGGAGACTTGGTAGATGTCCTCATATGTGCCGGAGCAAGGAGATCTTGTCATTTTGACGTTTGATCCGCAATCTGGGCATGAACAAAAAGGACGACGTCCTGCTCTCGTCGTCAGTAAAACGCTTTTTAACAAGAAAACCGGTCTTGCAATGGTGTGCCCGATTACAAACACAGATCGGAATTACCCTTTCCATGTACCAGTTTCTTCAAATTCTACATTGACTGGATTTATAATGGTAGAACAGATCAAATCAATAGATTACTGTGCAAGGAAAATTAAATTCATAGAATTTGCCTCTCAAAAAACATTATCAGAAGTCATATCAATTCTTGATGTGTGTATATAAGACTGGACGAATACTGAATTGAGTAAAATACTAAAACTAGGTATATCGAATTCATAACTACTATTGATTTTCAAGTTGATTAATATTCCAATCGTCAATCACTTCTTAGTAGCTCTTGAACACCATGTAAATGTTTGTAGAGCCTCCTTCCCTTTGCGGAAATTATATATTCCACCTTCTTATGGCCTAAATCCCTCTTTGTTATCGCTTTTATATTCCGAAGATCCATTAGAACTCGTTGCAACGTAGTATGTGATACCTTGGTTTTCTTTATCATTGATGTATACGTGCCTATATCCATAATGAGTAAATCCAAAACGGTTAGCGCACATCCAAATTCCTTGAATTTCAGCAGTAGCATTGTGCTTATATAGAAATGTTTATATATAATTGTTACATCGCTATATCGATGTTAAAGAATGAAAAGTATTCCTTGAAGGATTTGTCATCGACAGCCCCTAAATTGCGACCATTAGTCGTGGGATTAAAGATAGCAAATGAGTTAAATAATCTTAACGACACAGCAAAGAGCCTCCTCAAAGTCTTGCAAAAAATTGATAAAATAAAACTTGCCTCCCAAAATCGTGGCACGAAACGTTTATAACATCAGTAATCTTGGTCCTGATAAAGATGGCATTGAACTCCAGCAAGAATTCTGTAAAGAAACGCAGACCACTCAAGTCTTCGCCTGTGAAGATATTGATAACTATTTCAGCACTAGTCATTGCAGTTGTCATAATGGCAACCAATATGCACAATGAAGAGGTCTTGGTTCAGATTGGCAGCCAAATTATCACTGAACAGCAACTTGATGCAGAGTACAATCAACTTCCTGAGTATTTCGCCTCAAAGGTGAATAAATCTGAATTTCTTGAAACAGTCATGATCCCTCATACGCTGCTTGCTGAGGCATCAAGAGACCAGCGATTCAGCGGCTAATACATTTTTAAAGCAGTTTTGAATTTACTGTGGTCATTTGAGACATTACACCTATTACAATTCAAAAATGGTTGTTATTGCGAATTTGAATTGTCCGGTCGACGTTTACAATTTTATTTATTCCAGCTTGCCTCCTTTCTTGAATTTATATATGATTATTCCTGTATTTCGGAGCAGGATTTCTCCTCATTTTTTATCCAAAACGAATTTGCATTCTGTTTTGACAAAGAGATGACATTTCCCTGTTATCGATGAGTACATAAGTTAGAAAGGCAATCATGCATTTCCATAAGTGTTTCACTGTCATTTTTCCATTCAATAAATCTTTGCATTGGATACTAAGTTCGAGTAATTGGTTAATCAAATGGGCTATTTGAAGACACTGATAATAATTTTTTGCTGCCAACCAACTAACTCTTGAATATTTATGTTTTAATTTATATCCCAGATTCTTCTGAGTATTAAATCCTTCGTTCTCTATTTTCCAACGTAAACGTCCTGCTTCACTAATTCCGGCCACATCAGAATCACTTATCTTAAAATTCGTTATATGTATAAAGTATCCCTTTGACTTTTCGCTGCCTTTATTATCTGTAACGGTTTCACAACATTCAATCCAGCCAAGCTTATGGCCATGATAATCAAGCTCATTTAACCAC
>JAJFLO010000524.1 GCA_021772675.1 Verrucomicrobiota bacterium
AATAGTAGCACGCACTCGCTGAAGCGTCGGTAAAACTTCCGCCTGAAGACGGAACTACAAACCAACACACACTCCTTATCAAGAGATTCTGTAAAATTTATTTAAAATATGAAATTAGAATGACTTAGAATACACTACCTATACTATCAAGTTATTTATTTGTGAGCCCCTAGATAAGCTCGGCGTAAGTCCTTCGGGTGTGCACGGAGCAGTTCTTGATGGAGTTTCGTTTGCATGGAAGTAAGTCGATCCGAGGATCGTCGTCTTCTACGCAAATGAAATTCTGCAAGAAATGCCCGCCTTTTGGGTTGTCTGTACAGGCGGATTTGCATCCTTAGAAGATCGAGGGAGTACCTTATACGCCTCAATCCTCCAATGATACAACTCCATCCAGTACAGACAATGCACACCCGAAGGACTTACGCCGAGCTTATCTAGCGAGTACATTCCATCATAGGATCGCTGAAGCTCTCCTGAAACTTCCGCCTTAAGGCGGCACTACAAACGCACGCTCCTCCAGAATAATTGATTCACTAATTATGTAACTTTTCTGGCAACAGGAACAATTTAGCCTGATTAATTCATGCGATTCCTCGCGACAGCACTTAACTCGCTCAGAATAAATTGATTAGAGAAAATTTTTCAATGAAAGTGAATTTTCATTCACTGAGATGTAAAATTGAGTTAATCGGCTTATTTGAGTAGAGATTAGGGCTCGCAGCAGAATACTGATGAATTATTCAGGTTAGAATACACTACCTGTACTGTTAAGTTATTTTAGCTGCTCGACCATTTCTGAACACGCAAATGCAGGCAATGGATAGTAACCATCTTTGACGACGACGTGCTGCCCTTCTTTCGACAAAACGTATGACAAAAATTCTAATGTCAATTTATCAAGCGGCTTATTGGGTTTCTTGTTAACATAAACAAATAAAAAGCGTGCCAATGGATAATCTCCATTCAAACAGTTTTCCATTGAGGGATTTTTATAATCGTTGCCATCTTCAGCCAATGGTATCGCACGAACACTTGACGTTTTGTAACCAATTCCTGAATAGCCGATACCTCCCAATTCTGTAGCGATTCCCTGAACAACCGACGATGAACCTGGTTGTTCTTTCACATTGATTTTATAATCCCCCTTACCCAAAGCAACTTTCTTAAAAAACGCATAGGTACCCGAAGCACTATTACGACCATAAAGTGTAATCGGTTTGCTGTCCCACATAGCACTTAAACCAACCTGCCCCCAGGTCGTAATAGGATTCCCATCCTTTTTGTAGGTACTGGAAAATATGCTGTCTACCTGGGTTAAATTTAATCCGATAACAGGATTATTTTTGTGCACAAAAACAGCCAGAGCATCAATTGACACCTTAATTTCGGTGGGTCTGTAACCGAATTTTTTTTCAAAAATATCAATTTCTTTTGATTTCATTGCGCGACTCATTGGTCCTAATTGAGCAATTTCCTCAATGAGCGCTGGCGGTGCAGTTGAAGACCCCTTGCCTTCGATCTGAATCTTAACATTAGGATACATTTTTTGAAATCCTTCCGCCCATAACGTCATCAGATTGTTCAATGTATCGGAACCAACACTATTTATTTGACCCGTTACACCGGATACCTTTTGGTAAGGTTGCAAATCCTGATCTACCTCAATTACCTGAGATTGAAGATTGAACAGTGTCACAATGTTGAAAATCAACGATAGTTTGACTAGTTTTAACATAATTGTGTATTCTCCTTTTTTGTTCGTTTTTTAATTTTGTAAAGATTGATTAGAATTTGTATATCAGATCTAGCTGTACTAGCTCACCTTCCCGGTGGCTTCCATTTATTTCTTCCAGGTCCATATAGGTTCCCCCTAGCGAAATTGTATCTTTCAATTTGTATTTCAGGCTAATTTTGTGCCCTTTAACATCAGTGTCTGTAAGGCCGGCAGTATCACCAAAATCACTGTCTTTTATCTCTTGATAAATCGAATCTGCTTCAATTGATGCAAACGTATAACCTATTTTGAGTGCTCCGACTTCACTACTGAACCCCAATGCCCAGGCCATATCATTTTTATCCGGATCAAGAGCTCTGCCGATGTCATCGGTAATGCCTGTATGTCCAACTGTGCCATCAGCACCGAAATTACTGGCAAGATGTCCAAACAGCTTAAATTTCAAATCTCCAACACGCATTTTTACATGCGAATAAACATCACCTACTCTGAAATCGAATTTCTTGTCAATGCCAGGTGCAATGCCTGGAGGAGGATTTGTTCCGGTAAGATTACTGGCGCCAATAGTTGTTACATCAAAATTTGAATTACTTGTTGCGTCGTTGAAATAGTAATAACCACCAGCAACAACAAATTCGGTATGTTCAGACGTCACTTTGTAACCAACCTGAGATCCAAACAAAAACGCATTGGCTTCATCTCGACCAATGTGAAACATATCATATAATCCAGTTGTTATAAAGGCGCCTCCGATATCAAACGCGGCTGTCAAACCGATCGGACGAACATCACTATCCCAAAGAATAAATGTTGTTGTAAACGGATTCTTTTGTTGTCCAATTATTAGCTTGGAATTTTCCCGGCTGTGTTTGAAATATGCATAATCAAGTCGTAAATCACCCGTTTCGAAAACACTGGTGTCAGAAAAGGTGTCATTGGCACTCGTAGCGCCAGATCCACCCGTAACGACACCGACACCCAATTCCCAGTTATCCTCTTCGTTATTCCAGGTTCCACCAATTCTCAAACGTACACGTTGACGATCTCTGGTTTCTTCTTTCCTTACCCCCCGAGTCCGTTCTTGACGTTCATATCGGAATCGAGCATCACCTTTAATTGCCAGGCTATCAATTTTTTTGCCCAGTTTCACAATGGGTGTGTCTTTTATAACACTATAGCTATCATCGAATTCAACTAACTTTTCATCCAATGAATCCAGCCTGTTTTCTATCACAGTCTCAGCCTGTTTTTTTGCTGCAATTGTTTCATTTTGGTGTTGCAATTGCTGGCGTAATGCATTGATTTCATTTTGTTGACTTCCAAGTTGAGTTTGCATTTCAAGGATTAGTTTTTTCAGCTCTTCAAATTGAGCATCTCCAGAAAACGCGAACTGACTACTAATTGTAATAAATATAACGAAAACGGCGAGGTGGTTTAATTTCATAGATTGTGATCCTTTTTAATGATTTTGACTTTGTGATATAGAGTTACTCTTTTTTTCAAATCTGTTCATGTTTATTTTTTCGAGTGTGTATTCAAAATGTGAGTGACAAATAGTAAATCGGCCATTCCTGGCTGAATCATATGTGCGCAGTCAGGAATGACCGCGTTACTTTTAACTCAACCCGGGCATTCACCAGAGTTACTCACATTTTGAATACACACTCCCTATTTTTAAATGAATCCGTTTGCGATAAATCATTGAGTTAATCGGCTTATTTGAGCAGAGATTAGGGCTCGCAGCAGAATACTGATGAATTATTCAGGTTAAGTATAAATAAGGAAGGTTAAGTATTTATGAAGTATATGTTAATTTTTTGTTAATTTTTGGAATTACCAGATGTCTATAGTTTAATGATAACGTCCAGACAAATGATCGTAAATGAAATTGGCAACGCTATAAAAATATAACCCTCCGCTATAATGATTATTACATAGAATCTGGCAGGAAACCCACTATTGATTAAGTACTTTTCATTTTCTCTTATCTAATTGTTTTCATTATTAATAACCAGTACATTAGTCATCGATATCCAATCAGGGAAAACGTAGTAATTATGGGCGATTTTTTTTAGGCGTTAGATTCCATAAATATATATAAATAATTCGTATAGTTTGTAATGGATGCCGGTATTTTAGAGTTTAAGCTTCAGCTTGTTTTTTTGAAGGATTAAATAAGCACGCTGAAGCTTGAACTCCAAAATACCGGCAATTCAATCCCAAATAAATTCACTGTAATCTTAATAATTACTTGAGAAAACGTCTCTTATAGACGAAAATTTCAAGATTAATGTAAACTTAAACCAATGAATAAAGCAGAGACATTAAAGGAAATCCCGGCCTGTATTACCCCGCTAGAGCCCTTGGAAGTTGATGATCCCAGATATGTCGATCTGGGAGATGCTCGCGGCACTAAAGAGTTGACTCGCTTTCGCTATCTGCTGGAAAGCTGTGATGCCGCACAAAGCCGATACGCTCAAATCGCATTCAAAGGACATCGTGGCAGCGGGAAGACAACAGAATTACGCCAGTTAGAAAAAAAATTAGGGCATCGGTTTACCTTTATCCATATCAGTATTGACGAAAGCCTGTATAACGATTGCGAGTATTCAGATTTGTTACTTTGGCTGGTTGAACAACTGGTTATTGAATGTGATAAACTGAGCGTGAATCTGGATAAAAAACTGGTGGAGACAATTATCGAGTGGTTTACGGAAAAGTCTCAGGAAGATGTTGATCGATTAAAAAAGGAAATCGAATTATCCGCAGAAATAAGCAGCGAAGCAAAAGTGGGTGTTTATTGGCTTAGTTTAAAAATGTTATCACGGCTAAAATCGTTAATTACCGGCAGCCATGAGCGACGACATATTATACGTCGTGAGATCCAACGTTATGCGGGCGATCTCATTGACCGAGTGAATTTACTGCTTGACAATGCCAAACAGAACCTGGTAAAATCCGGCAAAACACCTGATTTGGTCATTGTCCAGGATAACCTGGATAAAATCAATCCAAATGTTGCGCGTCAGTTGTTCATTGACAGTAGTGATCTTCTGAAAAAACTGCGGGCTCATACGATCTATACCGTTCCAGCCGCCATGCTCCTGTCACCCCATAATATTGATAGTTTTTTCGAAAGTTCCTTTACCATGCCCATGGTAAAGCCAAAACAAAAAAATGGATCAGATTATGGGCCTGGATTAACCGGTCTCAAAAATATTATCGCTGCACGCATTGATATCGATAAGCTATTCACATCACATCAGGTTGTCTCATATGCAGCAAAAATATCCGGAGGTCGTCTTCGAGATTTACTGCGTCTTGTCAGATATGCCCAGCTTGATGCTCAAGCTGACGGAAGTACAAAAATATCAAAGAAAAATGTAGAAGATGCCGCCATCAAATCACGGCTGAATTTTGAAACCCTGCTACAACCTCCCGGTGCCTACATGCCGCTTCTCGCAAAATTAGCAGCGACCAAAGAATTTCCGGTTGTCAACGAAAATCAGGCGTCATACGCATCAACCGATGACGCACGAAAGTTTTTTGCGGATTTACTGACTATGGGTGCCGTCATCGAATACAATGGTGAATGTACCTGGTATGACATTCATCCGGTAATACATTCAATCGAATCATTCAAACATGCCCTCAAAAAAATCACAACATAGCCCGACCAATACAAGAATCAGCCCCGAAGCAGAGTTGTCTCGTGAATTTTCAGACCTATGTGAACTGGCAATAAACAGCGTTGGGTTAGCACCTATCATCGCGCTATTTGATATTGATCAGGTTCGTGACTATATGATTGATCTCGTCGAATTAAGGTTAAAAAAAAACGGGATTGCACCGAAACGAATCGCATATTCCCTAACTGACGATAGCCAATCACTGTTAGCCGGCTTAAAAAGAACTGAAAAACAGCAGTCCCTGCCTGACACGTCAAAACAAGCATTAATTGTCTCTATTTCCTCAATGGATGAATCAGCATTAATCAGTTGGTTTGCAGATATAAATATCCACCGCGAAGCCATTGCCAAAAAACATCCTTATCCAATCATATTCTGGCTCACTGAAGGTATGTATAAACGATTCGCAGCTGCCGCTCCTGACTTCCTGGACTGGCACATCGGTTACGTTAATTTTACCCAAACTTCCAATTCCCCTTCCCAACAGAAGTCTGCTAACCTTAAACAACAGTCGGAGACAGAGGATCACTCACTAATAAAACTCGAAAAACGGCTTAATCTCTTGCAAACACTGCTTCAGGATGCGTTAGACGCAGACGATCACGGCCAGCCCTATAGCCGCCGCCACCAGGCCGATCTACACGGTCAGCTGGGTCAAATCTGGCTACAGCTCGGACAATCAGACCGTGCTCGCGATTCATTTAACGAGCAAGCAATCATCGCAACCGCACTCGATGACCTAACCAACCAATCCTTAGCAGAGGGAAATTTTGGTTATTTAGCCATATATGACGATGAATTATGGCAGGCTTCAGATCACTTCACGAAACAACTTGAGCTTGCGAAAAAAGCCAACGACACCATTATTATTAATCGTGCGCGCCAGGATTTGGATAACCTTCAATCCCGAAACGTAACGGCCATCAATGTTGATACTGCTTCTTCTGAATCGTCACCGAATGGTCGGGAAATCCCGACTGGTAATGGCGAAATAAGAAATGAACATGGTATTATTGTTCTTATCGATCTTGTCGAATTCACTCCGCAATCCAGGGAGCATGGCGCTGATGAAACCGCGCGTTTCGGCAGCTATTTCGTTAAAGAAATCAGCAAGCGCTGCCACCCCTATCATCTCGCGCTGCTGAAGCGAATTGGCGATGCCGTTCTTCTATTTGGCCGGACAGGTATTGCATCACCAGAAGACTTGATCAACTTCATGCTGGATGTGTTTGTCAATAACAAAATTCCGGGTAAGTATGGCTTCAGGATCAAACTGCGAATGGTTGCGCATGAGGGTCACATTTCAGTCACTTACGATGACCATGGCAATCCCCATGATATTGACGGTGCTGAAGCCATTGTCCTCTTTCGTGTTGAAAAGGAAGCGAAAACCAATCAATTGCTTGTAACCGATCCATTATTTCAGGGATTGAATCCCGTTCTGCATAATAAAAATGTCGAACATGTAGAATTTACAATGTGTACGCCGCTCAAAGGTCTGGAAGCACGAGGTTTGCCACACCTTCATCTATTGATGCCGCCGATAAAGGCGGATGATAGTGATCCAGAAAAAGTCATTAATAATACCTATGCTCAAAAACGGGAAATACTGGCGCAAAGTGTACGAACCATTCCAATATTCGGCAAGCTCTATCCCCCCATTCGAATGCAGGACAATTTTCTCGATTTAAAACTGGATTTAGAACGGGAGCGACGATCACCGGGTGATTTGCTACACTATCGCGATTTTTATAAACATCGAACCGAAGTCAAGTCTATATGTGAATCAGATGATAAAGGCATGTTGATGAATGAACCAACACCTAAAAGTAGATTATCGGATTCAAAAAACTTACCCGCCCGTAAACTGTTCAACTATTTCAATAAAGGTTGTATCGCCGGATTACCCGGTGCAGGGAAAACGACGATCCTGCGCTATTTTTCCTGGAAAGCATTGCAGGATAATGCGGATGCTTTAATTCTTTTTATCAACTGCCGCGATTTGAAAGTCGACTATTTTGACGCCGCTGCGACTCTACTTAACTCAAGTTCGAATCCTGTTGATAGCGCATTGATAACACTTGTTTATTCGTTTCTAATCCCCGATACAGACAAAAACGATGAAACTCCACGGGAAAAAGCCATACTAGAAACGTTTGCACGATTTCGCCGCGCCTGGGAGAAGCAGCAGGTCATCATCATAGTTGATGCACTTGATGAATGTCCAACAGACGATATTAAACAGCGTATTATTTCCATTGCCCAACAATTAATGAGTCAAATCCAGAATTCGGATATTGCATCCTCGGAGGAAAAAAGACAGCCGGATAATCGATTCTTTATTACCGCTCGACATGCCGAATTAGAGGGACTTAACCTTATTGGCGAACTGCTGTTTCATGTCAATGCCATTGATCAGGACCAGATGCGGGATATGGCCCGTTATATTTATGGTGAACACACTGAAATCTATCAACAGTTCAATGATTTGATCTGGCAGAATGACATTGTGAAAAAAACCGCCGGCACACCGCTTACCGCCATGCTGCTGTTATTTTATTTTGAAGCAAACCAGGAATTTGAACTACGCTATGCCACTTACGATCTCATCTTGAAATTTGTTCTCGATCAGATTTGGGCAAAGGTAAAAGATAACCGCTTTATCAACCGCTACCGCTGTATGAGTGATTTTTTCAAAGCAGCAAAACATCCCGATTTTTTGAAAGAGAATACGAAGGTTGAAAATTTATATGATGCCCTGTCTGAGACCTGTTTTTATTGTCTCCATGACGCAGACGATAATACGGTTGACAGAGTGATACAACATGAGACACTGATGTTTCATCTTCAGGACTGGCAGAGAAATCATTTATCTGCACCGGGATCTGCAATTGACATACAAAACAATGCGGCTAAGTGGATTGAAATTTGTAAAAACGAAAGCCTTTTAGTCGCGGCAGGCCGCAACCGCTGGCTGTTTATTCATTCTACTATTATGGAGTTTCTCGCTGGCCGATATATTGTTGCCGCATTGAACGATAAAAAATCAGACAATCCTATTGTTGATAACGCGCTCGGTGACCGCAATACAGATGATTTGGAGTCATTTCCGATTGCCTGCGGTCACTCCTATCCAATCGGCTACCGCCTTATCGAACGCGCCCATGACTATTTTCCTGACACACGTATTAAGAGCACCCTACCCTTCCGTTGTCTGGTCGAAATCGAAAGTATTGAACGTCGCATCATCGATTGCCTCGGCACAAACTATGCAAAAAAAGCTAAGGAAGTAGACATTAAAAAGGAATCCCATACCGCCCGGTGGATTTATCAGTCGTTGATCAATGTATTAATGACAACGGATTCAACACGTATTGATAAAGAAACTAATCGATATCAGTCGCTTAACAGTCTTTGTCGACAAACCGTATTAACTCATTTTCTTCCAAAAAACTGGGATGATACCAATGCCGATCTAACCACCGCCAGAAAAGCATTTCTCGAAGGCATCGTTGATAAGTCAATCATGGATAAATTCCTGCAAATAAAGGAAGATGCAACTAGCGCTAAAACTCATACATCGAACGTTTCCACATTAGATTGTTCCGGTGATCCGGAAGACAAGAACTTTGGCTATTATAAAAACTACATTGGTTCAACACTAACCGGTTTTTGTGGGTCACCGAATTTGCGGCATTCGGGTCCAGTCAATACTGTATCGTTATCACCGTGCGGAACCTACATCGTCTCGGCATCGTTCGATAACACGCTAAAGCTATGGGACGTAAAATCAGGCAAAGAAATTAGAACATTCAAGGGACATCAGTCTTCCGTCAGGGCCGGTGCATTTGCCCCGGATGGCAGAACCATCGTCTCCGCATCGGACGATAACACGCTAAAGCTATGGGACGTAAAATCAGGCAAAGAAATTAGAACATTCAAGAGACATCAGTCTTCCGTCAGGGCCGGTGCATTTGCCCCGGATGGCAGGACCATCGTCTCGGCATCGTCTGATAACACGCTAAAGCTATGGGACGTAAAATCAGGCAAAGAAATTAGAACATTTAAGGGACATCAGTCTTCCGTCAGGGCCGGTGCATTTGCCCCGAATGGCAGCGCCGTCGTCTCGGCATCGGACGATCAAACGCTAAAGCTCTGGGACGTCAAATAAGGCACAGAAATTAGAACATTCAAGGGACCGCAGGATTGCGGATTGGCCGGTG
>JAJFLO010000525.1 GCA_021772675.1 Verrucomicrobiota bacterium
AAGTCTCTGTTGAAAAAAACAGTGCAGAGAATATTATCCAACTCCTGCTAAATTTCCCTGAGTGAAAAAAAACAAACATTTTCAATTTCAAAACCAGGGGGACAAAATACCTAATACCCCAACTTATTGATATGATACCAACTTATTAAGGTTTGGCTGGTAATTATTATTGAGGTATTGACAGGCCTTGCTGTTAAAAAAATGACATTTTAACCCATTAATTTCTTTGATACCCACTGTTGACGATATGATAGATTGTGGTAATACCAGCGTTTTTGTACTACTATCAGTAAAAACTTTGTTTTTTGACAATTTTCAAAACTTAAGTCATATCCAAAACATTGTTTATGAATTGGTTATGACACAAAAATGAAATTTCGGACTTTCATATGATTAGAGTTGAAAAATTTTAGGAAAAGAGTCTAAGAGAGAATCCGCCGCGGCGGACTTCTCTCAGCACGAGTCTCGCTCGCCATAGCTACCTGAGCGACGGCGGATGAGCAGCGCAATCTACTACGTTTTGTATCCGTGTCGATCCGTGAAAATCCGTGGTTAAGTTAAATTTTGGTTGCGGCCAACGGCTACGCTACGTAAACTTATGGTATTACTATTTAAAAATCAATAAAAAATCGAATTTATCAAATGAAAAACCTCAGGGCAAGTCCACGAGGTATCTAATGAAACTCCTCGGGGCAAGCCCACGAGATATCTTCTCAATACTTAACTAATAAGATTGCTTCAACGCAAGCGTTGGGGAATTAAACCCACTGGTGGGATTAAAGAAAAAATGCAAAAACACAGGTTTTGCCGCGATTTACTCATCCGTATAGTGGTTTAGCCGAATATTTCAGGAAACTAATTATGCCGACCTATATTTACGAACATACTGGCGAAGCGTGCGAATTGGATCACATCTTTGAACTCGTTCAGTCTATTAAAGATACTCCGTTGAGTATTTGCCCAAACTGCCAAGGACCGGTGCGTAAACGCATTCCACGGGTGAATATCAACAAACCAAAAGGCAATAGCGAATGGCGCGACATGGGTTTTTCCAAGCTAGTGAAACGCGATGACGGGGTCTATGAGAATGTCACCCGACGAGGCAATGAACCGCGTTATATGGAACGGGGGAAACCCGAAACAATGCCGGATATCAGTAAAATCACAAGTAAGTAGGTGACGTCGCGCGGCAAATTGAGGCACCGCAGACTTTAGGGTGCCGCATATCACGATCGTACCCTTTTATACTGCAAGCAGTAGGCTTTTCGACATTCATTATTCATTTCAGGCAACAATTTTACAGAAACCTGTCGAAATCCTGATGGCTGTCGATATGGTAAACCTCTAGTGACTGTGCTCGTGATCTCCATGATCATGCTCTTTGTCGTCATCGTGGCGATGCGGACTTTGATTATCGAGTTCAAACAATTTTCCATTATCCTGGCGAAGATGATCGTTAGGATGGGTTGATTCGTGATGATGATCTTGTGAATGGTTGTGGTGTTCCCCTTCAGATTCAGTCTCCTGCACTTTTTCATGGTCATAGGTCTTATGAATATCACCATGAGACTGTTCTATATCGCCTTTTAGTCCATGAAAGTGATCCTGATGCACATGATCATCGCCATCATGATGAGAGTCGTCACTATGATCATTGTGGTGATGATCCCCGTCACCATGGTCATCATCATGACTGAGTTCCCCGATGGGTGCCTGTGAAGACAAGAAATAACCGTTAATTTGGTAATAGAACAACCCCATTCCGGCAATTATTAACCCAGTATTCACTATTTTTGAAACCCTTCCAAAAGAGCCTCCTCTTAAAAATAGGATTCCCGGATAGATAATTGTTAGTACCGCAATTTGACCGATTTCAACTCCCACGTTAAACGAAATTATTTTCAAAATCACATTTTCATGCCCAAGCGCTATCTGTTGCAATCGAGTCGACAATCCAAATCCGTGAATGAGGCCAAAGACGAAGACCATGACAACCAAGTTTGGAGCGTCTCTATTAAGATATTTTTTAAACCCATCCAGGTTTTCGAATCCTTTGTAAATCACGCTTATCGCTATAACCGCGTCTATCAAATAATAGTTCGCATTGATTTCCAGAATAGTGGCGCCAATACTGTGTTAAACTGGACCGTGGTTGTTAGTCAGCAGTCCTTGGATTCATGATGTATTCATGTGTATCTACTGGGGACGTTGTTAATTAATAGATTGAAAACACCTGGGTTGCGATCAAAAATGGGGGATTTAGTAGGTTTATAAGGTGATTTTTGTCAAAAAAAATGGACTCTAAGATCAAAATTTACCAAAAAAAACAATTATTAATATCGTATCATTAACATGTTAACTAACAACGTCCCAAAATTTTACCCTGTTAGAGTTAATCCTATTGTAATCCGTTCTTGTATCTACTGGGGACGTTGTTAATCAATAGATTGAAAACACCTGGGTTGCGATCAAAAATGGGGGATTTGGTAGGTTTATAAGGTGATTTTTGAAAAGAAAAATGGAGTTTAACGATAATGGATGCTTCATCCTATCTCCCAATTCCGCTGATGGATCTCTTAAACCATTGATTCTTGTCAAAAAAAATAGACTCTAAGATCAAAATTTACCCAAAAAACAATTATTAAGATTGTATCATTAACATGTTAACTAACAACGTCCCCAAATTTTACCTAATATTTAGACGCGCTCGAACCGGACTTGTTCAACCCTGATTTGATCTCACTGAAAATAAGTGAGATCAAATCTAGATATGTTATGTTTTTTCAATCTGCCCCCAGTGATCGCAACGTTTACTGGTCTCTTTAATCCAGTTTCCTACAGTGTCGAATCCTGATTTCAGACTCCATTTAAAAACCTTGGCTCCATATGGACAAGGTAGCTCGTAAGTGTCATTTGAAGAATACTTCTCCAATCGGTCTTCAAGTTTTATATTGAGCTCAAGCAAATCAAACGAATTCGGTTTTTCAAATAAGTTCTGGACGTTGGATTGAGCGGTAATTTTAGTGCCTGGAAATGATTCCATCAGATACTCCATTACAATTGCCTCTACAGCATTGGTAGAACCATATGTGTTATATTCTGACATAACGTTTAGCTCACCTACGGGGAATGAGCGCCAGCGGAATCCCCGTTAGTGTGGAACGTCTTGGCATCTTCCTTTTCGGTCTTTCGCCCGTTAGTCCAAGTTTCAGTACCGAGCAGGCCTCCCTGCTTGTCCCAGTAAATGAATTCACCGTGCTTCTTTCCGTGATAATACGACCCTTTCGAATACTTCGTATCACTGCCTGGGTGCCATGTCGTCCACCCACCGGTGTATCCAAGGGGCTCGGTGCCCGCCGGAGGCTTGAGAACCCAAGTAGGCGACCGCCCCCCGACGACCACATCAAAGGTGAGTCGACCTAGACTCGATGATCTTGGCCTGTAAGCGATTATGCATGAATCGCCCCAGTATTCGAGCCGTGAGACAATCTTGTCCACGATGCCTGGCATGACGATGTATTCAGTCCCCGCAATCGTAACGGATGCTTCGCCGTCCAACTCTCCGCGGATTCTTATCGCAAGCGAACCGGTTCCCAGTACTGTCGGCCAAAATCCAGCAAACTGGCGCTCCCAATTCTTGCTGACATCTGGGACTGCGACTGAGTATGATCCGCTTGAACAACCTCCGATGAGAAGACCAACCAAGGCCGCACCAAATGCCAGGATAATATGTGATGTAACTTGTCCCATTGTATCGTGATCTCCTATGCTATAATCGGGATACGGAGGAGCCTCACAGCTCTTCTCCCCCCACACCACCTGGAATACGAATCACGTACATCGGCGGTTCGGTTGATTGAGTTAATTTAGTTATAGAATAAACGGTGTAATCTATGAGCGGTGAAATACGATGATTTAAGAGTAATTGCAAGTCCCGGACTTCGACTCAAGCGCCACGGCCTATGAGCCGATTTAGAAGTGTTCCAATTTAAGCGATCTTAGCCTGAATTTTACCATAATCAGAAAAAAACGTGCAAATGGAGTGTGTCCTAATTGACAAACTGGATTTTATAGGTGGTTAGGCGGCTTCTTCTATATTCCAAACTGGAAAAACCAATACAGCGGGATGACATTTTAGCGCTCTAGCTAAAACCTTAGCACGTTCAACCCCAAGACTGATTCGATCATTTTCTATACCTGAGATTGTTGATTGTGGAATCCCGGTCAATTCGGCCAGGTCATTTTGGCTGAGTTCTTGAAGTTCCCTTATAATTCTTACAGATTCACCCACAGAAACATCGACTGTCTTTTTGGCTATTCTAAATTCTTTCATTTTACCTTTTCCTGTAATTATGTGGATTTATATCAATTACCATTACAAATAATTGTTTTTTCTCAATTTTGTAGATTATACGATACTGAATACTATGGCGGGATGACCTGTATCCATTCCATTTTCCTTTTAAGGCCTCATCATGAAATCCTTTAATCTGGATAAGGAGGAGCCTCGCGGCTCCTCTCCTCCCACACCACCTGGCATATGGATCACGTACCTCGGTGGTTCGGTTGATTGAGTAAATTTAGTTATAGAACAAACTGGGTAATCCAAGAGCGGTGAAATACCATGATTTAAGAGCAATTGCAAGTCCCGGACTTCGACTCAAGCACCACGACCTATGAGCCGACTTGAAAGTGTTCCAATTTAAGCGATCTTAGTCTGGATTTTATCATAAACAGAAAAATATCGTGCAAATGGAGTGTATCTTAATTGACCAACCGGACTTCATAGGTGTTGGGCGTTATTTTACGGTTAGTTGATAAGTTGTAAATTTACTGCTAAATAATTCAGTTCCATACACCTTTCTTGCAATTTTCTTTAAGAACTTATAGTCAGGGCGAATATGTAGAAAATGGATAAAAACCTCATCATGATCTAGCTCTTTTGCCCAGCACATCATGTCCTGAAAAACCTTCTTGCCTAATCCCCAAAACTTATCATCAATGATAATTGCAATCTCGTATTTTCCCTCTTCAAGTTGTATACCGCACCAGCCAGCCAATTCACCTTCAAAAACAATGGCCCTAACTCTGCAACCAGAAGTGGCATCAACTTCTATCTTGGAATTCATCCAAGCCGTTAAAGTCTCAATTGTAAATAATTCATGCTCTATTAAGTGTTTTCTAATCTTTTGGCTATTTAGCAAAGGCAAGAAATCACTTGAATTGATTTCATTGAATCTTAGATAATCTACGGTGCTCATGATATTGACGATTTCTCTATGCGCCTAACGTCCCGCGCATCATGGACTGCCAGAGTGAGGGACGAACGGCGGCAGTCTTACAATTAACTGCATCATTTTGTTCGAAATACCGACAGTTAATTTAGTTTCAGTTTCCTCTCAGGGATCAGCTGGTAGAATTCCACTCCCCTGTGTTCAGTTCCCTGTGTAGTGTAGAATACGTCCAGAGTCGTCCCGTTTTGGTTTTGAGGCCGCGTTCGTTCAGTTGGTTGATGATCTTTGGCTTTTTGGTCCCTATTTCGATTTGGCTTCGAATAAACCGTAAGGCTTCCTTAAATTGATCTTCAAATTTTTCTTTAACTGATCCGTGACATATTTCCGTTATTTCCCTTGTTTTTTCTACAGCGCAGCCGATATCGTGTACTTGGTCTGTTTTCTCTGCAGTCTTATTTTTTATCTCGGAGTATACTGGACAACTCTTACGACACTGTGCCTTAAATTGGTTACTCTTACGCCCGCACAAAAACTGAACATTCGCTCTATAGATATACTTGATATTGGATTTTGTGCTGTGTCGAATTCCGGAAGCCGATGTTTTGGAGATAACAGATAGCGTATTCACACAGTATTCAATAAGCCAACCTTGGCATTCTTCATCCGTTAGTCCTGCATCCTTACACCATGCTGCTAGATACTGTGTAATTTCCTGACGTGAAGGCAGCGGCTCTGTCAAGGTGAAACGTGTCAAATCAAGACCATTATCGACAAGATCCTGAATGCACGGATAGAAAAAGTCACCCTTGGCATTGGAAAGTAATTTCGTTAGGTTTTCCCGAATTAGATTATTATTCATCAAATTGCCTATCCAGTGAATTTTTTACTTATGTCAATGTCGAATTGACCTACCTCCTATCGGTGAAAATGTTGCTTGGAGTGATAACTCTTATGGCAACATGCATGACTAAAAATCGTGCGCTTTAATAGGAGATTGGATCTAATGTTTGGTTCGAAAATTTTTTCCGGTTAATTGTATGACTGCCAACGATAAAAAAGTGTAAATAACTATTTTACCAATAATTCCAATCTTATTAGTATCAAATTCTCTTCCATATTTTGCCCCTTGCCGAAGCCGGGGTTCAGATATCGATAAGATCAGGCGCGGCAATTAGCCGTTGCCTGAATCGCTTTTGTTAGATCAAGTATCATAGTGATTGAATTAAATCGTTTACGTCGTGATCTGCTCCAGGTAGAACAACTTTTACTTCACGTGCTCCGGCCAGCTCCAAAACATTTTTCAGTACAAAAAGTTCCACATCCAAGATATCGTTTTTTTTAATGCTCTGGGTTCTACCACGATTCGTGGTCTGAGTAGATGCCAGTTCCTATTCCAGACATTATCTATGGCATGCCGAAATAACAAAACTGCTGGATTGATATCAGAAATGAAAAATTTGGGATTTCCAAATGGATTGAGTACTTTGACGGTATCCTTCTTGTTACCGGGATAACTTTGAACTTCTTTTCCATAAGCCAACGCTTTAATATTCATATAGTCATCTACGCCAGCTCTCGTTGGTTTCCTAAGCTCTTTGAAAGCGATTAAGGGCTCGATTCTTGCTGAATTTATAATCCGCTTATCCTTAACCTGAAAGGATTCAATTTCTTGTTCGTCGAATAGAATCAAGATGTACATTGTCAAAATCTAACGTTGAGATCATGCATCCTTATTAAGTAATAACGAAGCGGCGCGTAATAAGGGTTGCATGAATCGTTTTGATATCTTTTTTGTTTCTAAATTTTTGCGGATTGATATTGGTGTTGCCGGAGTTTTTACGAATCGTTTCCGTCAGGATAGGATTCGTTTTTGATCAACCTAATCGGGTTCTGCCAACCAGTATAGCAGAATTGTAAAGATGGGTTCTGCTGGACAGCAGAATTAATTCAGTTCGCTTCCACGCTGTTCTCCCACCTTAAAGCATTAATGAACCAGATGTCTTCAGATATCGCTCTGGATGAGGTATGGAGATGAGCGCAGCGAATCTCCATTACTTCGATCCGATTGTTCCCCTATTCTGTTATCGTTTTCCCCCAATCAGACAACCTGAGCATATCCCTGAAGTGGTGTAATCAATCAAAAAAGCCAGGCGGTATTGGGCTCTGAGGTATGGTGAAATGAAAGTTTCCATGCCCGCATTTCGCTACCAGAATACCGATGACGTGGTCGGTGTCGTCTTCCGGACCCGCGATGTAACGAGGCATCCCATCTTCCGCGCCGAGAGGAACATCGACGTGGCACTCCATAGCCACGTCCAGACTCCCCAAAGCACTGAGTGTCCTTTGAACTCCCGGGGGAAGCGTGAACCCAAGTTGGGTAGAGTACTCCATGGATTTCTGGATAATTTTGGCGGCAAGGGAATAGTCTGCATCAATCATCGAAATACGGCTCTTCATCATCGAACGAAATTCTCGTTCATATTCAGCCTTGGTCCGAAATTCCGTGACGAAAGCCTGCTTTGGCCCGAGGCACCCTAAATCCAGAAGGAAAACACAACTGACAACCCCACCGAAGGGAGGCTCCTTGGAAATTAAAATTTCAGTCAAATTCATAGTGTCGCGCCACGATGCTGAAATCAGGCAATCAAACACCGGCCACGTAGCGGCCGCCTCCAGCTTGAGCTTATTCTCGGCCACTAAATGCGGAGAACCGCCCTTTGTATGTTTTCGTTTCGATCTGTGGGATCGCTTCATTGTGCCACCTGTCTATTTTTTGGGGGAACGTTTTGTTAGCCAATTCCGATTGTGGCTTATAATTTCTTGATTTCTGCTTTTGAAAGTCCGGAAGTTTCAGCAATTATAGTGATGTCAATTTCTTTTTTCTTTAATGCCTTTGCCATTTCAATAGCTTTTTCATTTTTGCCTATCTCTTTGAGCCGATCTTCTTCTTGTTTATAGGCCGTCACATATTTTTTGCTTCGGCTCAACTTTTCAAGTAATCCTGAATCAGTAAAACTGTAATACGTGGTTTCACTGATAATAATATGATCAATAACCGGTACTTCTAGAAATAGGCTGTTTTGTAATAATCGGTTGGTAACATCTTTATCATCTGTTGAAGGCATTAAATCTCCGCTTGGGTGATTATGAGCCAAGATTAATTTCACAGCCCGTTTCTGGAGCGCGAAGCTAAACACTTCCATGGGATGAACCACACTCATACTGACTGTTCCTAAACTAATCAATTCGATGAACAGGATTCGATAGTTATTCGCTAATCCAATTATCCAAAAATGTTCCTTATCTCTTCGGATTTTATTCTCCCTTAACAAAATCTTTTGCATGATGGAGAAAATATCATCTGAATTGATAATCTTGATCTTGTCTTCTTCTTTAAGTCTTACATTCATGATGAACTCCATTATCTATTAATTTGTGATTAAATGGGTTACTATATCTTGGCAATATTTTAATGGCTAACGCCCCGCGCATAAAAGAAGGCCACAGAAGTTAGGTGTAATACCATGATGGGGGGCGATTATTCGCGGGGGGATGGCCCGATGGCAATAGGCCAACGGCA
>JAJFLO010000526.1 GCA_021772675.1 Verrucomicrobiota bacterium
CAATTTTCTGGGAATCCTTCTATAAGCGACACCCAGAAAGAGGTGTGCTACTTATTTCTACCTGAATCTGTGACGATAGGTTTAAAATATGATAAATAGTTTGGGTGTGCCTTTGAAAATACACGATTACTAACATATGAAAACTGATTTTTTTGTTGTTAACATTCTGATTGTAAACGGTTAACTGCGAGTGAAATGTTTTCAACTGGAGAAACCAGATAATAAGAGATTTAATCAAAAATTAATAATAATTCTAAAAATTTTACATTACATTATGTCCAGTGCATTAAGCACTTTGGAGTGCGCAGACCCGGCCTGCGCTTTATAAATTTGTGGAGCAAATAGGAGTTGGGTGTTTATTGCGTGGTGCAGTAATCCTTCCTACCACTCTGTGGTAAATGAAAGCGGTGCCAGGTCACCGCACTCCAAAGACGCTTGAATCAAGCGTCTAAGCCACCTCTCAACTCAAAATGATTATATGTATAAATTGTGTGTAAAATGAAAGGTACACCCAATCGTTTACTCATTCCAATTTACAGCTGGATGAAGACACCGCGCAATATCTCTAATCGTTAATCCAATTCTTGGGCCTGGTATTCCTATATACTGGCTATGCAGAATAAAAATATTATTATTTTTATAGGCTTTAAGTCCGTTTAGGTTATTCCAGTCGCTCAATGCATTTTTCACAGTATATCCTGATTGATGAAGCGTGCCCTTAATTTCAATAATAACATCAGGATTCATTTGTAGAATTCCTTCTGCCGAAATAATAGGGCTGACGATTCGTTTTTCTTCCTGGTATACGTTTTTTCCACCGCATATATTTATTAAATCGTTGAAAAACGTGTCATTGCCAGCGATATAGGCTTCAGCGATTTTCCCCATTCCAAGTTCTCGCCAATACGTTACCATCACGGTAGGTTTTGGCAGATTTTTTGTTTTTAGTTTAATCGTCATAATCTGCGCCCTGATTTTACTACTCAAAATTTTGGCTTTCTGAACCTTATCAAAAATTTCTCCCAGAGTTGAGATACAGTCCAAAATACCATTAATGCTTGTTGATTTCGTTTCTAATGTATTGAAATGCATCTGTTCAAACCGTTTCTTATGGCTGGTGGCACCCTCGTTGTAAAGGATTAAATCTGGATTCAGTCGATAGATCATCTCAAAGTTTGGGTCCAAAAGTCCCCCTATAGATGGTTTACTTCGTGCTTGTTCAGGAAATTCGCAAAATCGAGTTACACCAACAATTTTATCACCCAGGTTAAACTCATAAAGAAATTCAGTTAATGAGGGGGCTAGGCATATAACGCGCTGATAATTTTGTTTCACATCCCTTGCCGTTGCTTTTGAAGCCAAGACAAATGGAAATATGCAATATATTAAAATGTAACGAAATTTAATGATTTTTAACATCGATAATTAATTATGGTAAAAGTTAACTGTTCACAGTTTTCAGCGTTCAGACACCTGAACCCTGAACCCTCAATTTATACCAAGTTTCATAAAAGCGACTATCAAGGCCATCCGATTCTCGGTCTTGGTTAATACAAAACGAAACTTGGTTTCAGGTGTCAGAAGATTGAAGATCATTAGCGCGGGTTTTTGACACCTGAACACTGAAACCTGACACCTAAAATATTTAAGTTTCAAAGAAGCGACCCACGAGCCTATAGTGCGACCTCTGATAATAAAATAGAAAATTTGGTGTCAGGTTTCGGGTTTCAGGAAATCAATCTGACACCTGACACCTGAACACTGACACCTGAAACCTAACAAAAACTCTTAAGTATCATAATAGATCACAATACCAAAATCCACTGTCATAGTTGGTGTCAGTAGAGCAGGTGTCCGAATCACTATTGGCATTCGAGGATTTATATTTCTTGTAAACGATTTCACCTTTTTGACATTCTATTGGAAATGAAAAAATAGGTCCGTTGTATACAAATGAGTGGAATTCCCCATTTTCACCACATGGATCGACTCCCTTAGGTAGATCGTCTTTAAGGCTTTGATCAATTTCCCTGCCGACGAACGATTTATCCAGATATCGCTCATTAACACATACAATAATGGCTTTAAATCCCTCCCGAATAAATTCATCTAAAAGATCGGTTGTAGATCGTTGCCACAATGGGAATATTCCTTTCATATTAATCTTCGCGAGCTGCGCTTCTCTATATAGTTTTAAATCTTCCAGAAAAATATCGCCGTATATAGAATTCCTGATGCCTTTTTCGGTAAATTTATTTAGGTTAATTTCCATCTGGTCATTATATTCACTCATTGATGGCATTTCAGAAACCATCATTTTAATTAGAGGAATATTAATACTTCGTGCTTGTTTTTCGAGCAGAGACACCCTTACCCCATGCATTGAAATTCTTTGGTACCTCTCGTTAATGGTCGTAAACAGATAGTTCACATCATATTTCTTCGCTCCCTGTACATGAAAAAGACACAGGGAAGAATCTTTGCCGCCACTCCAATTGAAAATTGCCTTTTTCATCAGACTTCTCCTCTACATTACTAATTTAATCTAATTTAGCCGGCTTTGCCAACACTTTTTTATCGCAACGATTGGCAAAATCAGTCCTGCTCATGGACGAGTTTTTACTATTTAATTGCAGCTCGTTCGCAGTCCGGCCCCACTCAGGGGCGGAAGTTTGAATGACGCTTCAGCGAGAACGTCTCAACGCAGGATTGCTGAGGCTTTTTGAAACTTAAAGTTTTTTAGGTGTCGGGTTTCAGTGTTCAGGTGTCAAAAAACACGTGTAGTGATCTTGAATCTTCTGAAACCTGACACCTGAAACCTGGTTTCCTTTTATATTATAGTCCGTTTCATATGACTCTATACTTAAATTCCTATCCTTTGAGTGTGGTTTATGCATAAATGCGGTACGAAGTCATTTGAAATGCACTATAACAGAGGCCACATAACAGGCTCGAAGGTTGCTCCTGCAAAACTTAAGCATTTTGACGTTTCAGTGTTCAGCTTTCTGACAAGGTTCCGAAGTTTTTTTCCCTAAAACCCGAAACCTGAAACCACATTTCCTATTATATTAATAGAGGCGGCAAAGCTGTCGGGCTTGGTGGTTGCTCTCCTGAAACTTCCGCCTGAAGACGGGACTGCGCGCTATGTACACCCTTAATATATCCGATTTCAATAGAATCCGCGCGAATTAATCGCGTTAGTAGTGCATCCTCAATCCGCCAAAAACTCCGATGCCCGGTGTGCTGAAACTAAACACATTTTCATAGTCTTCATCAAGTAAATTCTCAATACGAACAAAAACGTCAGCATTGTCGGTCAGATGAACAGTTGTTACGACATTAACAAGAACATAGTCATCAAGTGTAACCCGCTTTGCCGGTGTTGGAAAGTTAAAGAATCGGGTGTCGTGTTGGTCACCCGTATAGTCCATGGAAATATTAATTGTCGCACGGTTATCAAAAAAATGATAATTCAAACCTAAACTGGCGCTATGAGGCGACCGTCGAACTTCTTCTTGGTTAGTCGCGTCTTCTGCGTCAGTATAGGTATAGCTACCTGAAACCGAGAGATTATCTGTTAGAATGGCATTGATACCTAACTCTACCCCCTGGCGATGACTTTCACCATTCGCATTTACGACTGTGGTAAATGTTGAAACGATCTTATCATCAAAGTCAGAATTAAAATAGGCTATGTCAGTTGTTATCAGGCCATCCTTAAACTTTTTTTCTATACCTAAATCATAACCCCTCGATTTTTCAGGTTTTAGTGCAGGATTTCCGGTGAAAAATCCTGGGAAAAATCCAAAAAGTTCGGTGAATGTTGGGTTATTACTTCCTGTACCGTGACTTCCGTGAATTTTTATATTATAGTTTGGAATTAAATATGCCACCGTCAATCGATACGTTGTAATATCATCAAACCGTTCATTATCATCATGTCGAATGCCGCTGGAAATTGACAGTCGATCCCATAGGCTCAACTGATATTCCCCAATGAAACTATCCTGGTCAAGATCGTTTCGTTGATTTTGTAGTGATGTGGGTGTTGGTCCTATATTTCTAAAACGGATTTCCTCGTACTCGTAAGCAAAGGTAAAATTATGAACAGAATTTGCCCACCGAGGAATATCAAGTGAATACGTCAATTGATAGTCATATTTTTTTCGTTGTCCTTCATTCCCAAAATTAAACGTGCCGTTTAGGTAACTGTCATTGTCAGAATCAGTAATCGCCGCACCTAGGCGATGTTTCCAGTTGCTCTCTAGAGGCGACAATGTCCCGCTTATCCGGCCATATATCTGACTGCTAGTTGTCGAGTCGTCTGTATCAAAGGTTAACCCCTCAGTTGTCGTTGTCGGGAATCTAAAATCTTGTTGATCAAATTCCTTTTCACTTTCTGATAGACGACTGGCTATTTCAAAGCGAAGGCCTTCTCGTGGTGTAATGTGTCCGTTAATGCCTAATGTCGTGTTTTGATAACCATCTTTTTCATTTCCTCGGCGAGCAACGTTCGTCCCCAGAGTCTCATACTGGCTGCCAAATACCGATAAATTATACCAATCGCCACCCGTATGTATTGAACTTTCAAGCGAACTTGTGTGAAACGAACCTAATTCTGCTGATGTTGTTCCTGACATTTTTCCTTCTGATTCTTGCCGCGTTATTATACTGATAACACCGCCAATTGCGTCACTGCCGAATAATGCACTTTGTGGCCCTCGAATAATTTCAATTCGGTCAATATTGGTTGTTAGCAGATGAGCAAAATTAAATTCTGTGCCGTTACCAACGTCACTTACTTCAATACCGTCAATCAGAACCAAAGTATGATTTGCTTCGTTCCCCCTTATACGTATCTGCGTTTGTGAACCTGCATTACTTGTTTGTGAAACCGCTAGTCCAGGTACCGTTCTCAGCAAATCCGTTACAAACCTAACTCGGCGATTTTCGATTTCATCTCTGGTTATGACAGTGACTGAACTTCCAATTTTACGTGTTAATACGGGATTGCGATTTGCGCTGATAACAAGGTCTTTAAGTTGATAAACCCCATCGTCTCCAATTATTTTAGTGGTTGGACAAATGAATACGAACATTACTATGGAATTTCTTAAAAATTTGATATACTGCATGGGCACTGAATCCTTTTCTTTTGATTATTGATTTAATATTTTCGCGCTAAAAACAAAAAAAGCCGGCATTTCAACGAACATGAAATACCGGCTTTCAAATTTTAAACCAATGCAATTAGGTAGGGATACGGGTAATTTTCCCCTGCTAATTTTAATAGATTCAGCCAAGTACCTCTTACGCGGAAATACAAGTATGAAAGAGTATCCTGACTAACGGGCAACGAGTCTTCACACCCCCCATTGTGTTTCCAAATAGTGGTTAGTTGTGAATCTTGCTCCCGCACACAGTGGCGCGACCGCTCCGGAATTTCACCGGATTCCTCTTTGTATTTAATTTCAGTTCAACTATTAGGCTTCTATAATCCTCATATCAAGAGTAAAATTTAATTAATTCCAGTTTTTTTTGCCGGTGCTGTGCCGAATTAATTTAATTCTTCCCGGATATCTGGAGATAATTTTATAAATACATCGAATTAAGTAGACGAAATGGATTGTCTTTTAGGCTTTTTGACGCTTGTTTTTGAGCGTCTTTGGAGTGCGGTGACCTGGCACCGCTTTCATTTACCACGGGGTGGTAGGAAGGATTACTGCACCACTCTATAAATATACTGCAAGCAGTAGGTTTTTCGACATTCGTTATTCATTTCAGGCAACAATTTTACAGAAACCAGTCGAAAACCTGATGGCTGTCGGTATACCCAACTCTCATTTGCTCCACAAATTTATAAAGCGCAGCCGGGTCTGCGCACTCCAAAGTGCTTAATGCACTGGACATAAATGTAATATAAAATCTGGATGATTGATGCAATGATTGACGAGTTAATGAATTCAGTTTATGTTATATATGTTGAGTCGGTTAACCTGGATTATTCATAAAGTTTTCTAATGAGAGTCATCAGATTGCGTAATATCAATGAGTTATGAATATTATTTGCGTGCAGCAATCGTGTTGAAAATCTGCCGTGGTTTATAACGCACCGTGGTGGGTGGAAACTATTTCGAACCCGAAGAACTTTATAACTCGTTGATATCATGTGATATGACGATTCGTAATAGAAAGTTTATGAATAATCTAGGTTAGTTATATAAAAATTTGGTCATCAATTTTAATCGTTTTTTTTAAGTGGGATAGGTATAATTATCCGATTTCGCGTATAAATTTATATTTATCCGTACTACTATCAGTAAAAACTTTGTTTTTTGACAAGTTTTTAAACTGAAGTCATATCCAAAATATTTTTTATGAATTGGTTATGACCCAAAAATGAAGTTCCGGACTTTCACATGGTTAGAGTTAAAAAGTTTTAGGAAAAGAGTATGAGAAATAGTTCGCCGCGGCGAATTTGTCTCAGCATGAGCAGAGCGAATACAGCTTCGTTTTTCATCCGTATTGATCCGTGAAAATCCGTGGTTAAGTTAAATTTGGTTCTGCTATACAGCAGAATGCCGCGCTATGTTTGATTATTTTAATTTGTATGCTGCGGGATCTATATTTAGGCGAACAAAAAACATTAACGAAAAATAGGTGAAGTGAATTCTTTGTAAGATTTAAGTTAGTGTTACGTATTACTTTTGAACGAATATTTTTTTGTTTTTATTCTTTAAAACAGAGGTTGCAATTTTTTATCACATTCACATATTAAACCGATTCCTACAATTCAAAATCTGAATTACCCAAAATATCCTAAGGAGTTTACTTAAAATGGGCAGAAAAATCCTTCATTGTTTTGTTTTTTCGTTTTTCATTGTCGCCTTGCCGATGGCAATGGCGCAAGATCCAGAAATAAATGTACCGCTAACATTCAGGTTCGGAGCTGGTGGAACGGGTCTACCATCGTTTTCAGGAGTGAACCATGCGTTTGGTATGGGGACAAATGCAGCAATTCAAGCTGGATTAGATCAGTTCGATGAAGATGATTTATTACCGCCTTCAGGACCAATTGAGGTCGACGTTGCTTCATTCCGGATTGGAAATGTGAATTCTGCAAAAGATTTTCGTCCAATAGCATCAAGCGCTTCTTATCTACTAGATCTAGAATTTAGCAGCTCGGCCAGTGAAATCATTCTTGAGTGGAATCCAGCTCTATTCAAAGCGGGCGGATCTGTTTTTGACGCAAGTGTAGCCAACGCTACTATTGGCGGGTCGACTACTGTTGGCTTTGACATTTTCCAAATTCGCGAGACAACAGGAACTACTGTTCTTGTTGATTTACAAAATCCGGTAAATGGAGGTAACGTCAATGTTATTGATGCAACAACAGCTCAATACACATTTGCCGATCCTTCGGGCTTCAAAACAGTGCAAATTGTGTTAGGCAGGGGAAATGCAGCGCCGTTTGCTGTCGATGATCCTCAGGTTTTTGTCTTCAAATCATCTCCATCTCCCGCCGCGATTGATGTGAAAAGTAATGATATCGAAACAGATTTCGACCAGGATATTTCCCTTCTTGATGGTAGCTTCCCAACGTCATTTAATGATGGGACCTTTAGTGTCGCTATGGGAACATTAGCAAAATCGTCCAGTTCCGATGTGCTGGAATTCGACCCCGACGTATCGGCCGCAGATTTTTCCTCTAACAATACGGATAGATTTACAGGTACCTTCCAATATTCAGTTCAGGATAATGCTTCATCCAACCAGGCGGAAAGTAATCCGGCAACAGTTACTGTTACAGTATTCAATAATGATATTATCGTTGACCGGACGCTCTCGGCCGCGATAGCCAAAGCAGGTGAAGGCGAGGATATTTGGATTGATGTTGATGACGGGGGGGCTGGCGTGGCCAATGAATATAATGACGGTGTTGATACGAAGATCTTTGACGGGTCGCCTGGCACAAATTTCTCAAATGGTTTTTTGACAGATGGTGTGCCTGGAATCATGACAGGAATTTTATATAATAATTCAGTAGCCGACTCCGCCTATACGGTAGGAGAAGATATATGGCAAGACGTTGACAGTAGTGGTACTTATAATGCCGGGGATATTCCAATTTTTGATGGAGGGGATGGCTGGACAACGCCACAGGATGGCACCGTATCAGGACTACCAGGTTTACGGTTTCACGACGCAGATGAAAACGGTCAGTATACTCACGACGAGACTGCTGATTTGGGTTTAACTGTGACGTTGAACGTTAAAGTACTGAACACAGAAGTTACAGACCTGACAAAACTTACGATAAAAGAAACGCTTCCAAATAATTTCATAGGACTTTGGTACATTCCGGTGAGGGGATATGGTTCCACGGCCAACAGCGAAGTATTAGAGCTATCTTCCCCGGAACTTGAAGCGCTTAGCTCCGACTTTTTACCTAAAGTTTCAGGAAACGGTACAAATCGAGAAATAACCTTTTCATGGACCAATTCTCCAACTCCATCTTCAGCGATTCCTACAACGTTTAATATCATATATCGCGTTGTCGGACCACGCGGCGATTTAGAGAAAAAGACAGCAACCGTCGGGGGCACAGGATTCGTTAACTCAGAAGCTACTTTTGATCCGGATGATACCGTTAGTGACGATGAATTCTCAGCATTAATTGCGAATAGCGAATTTCAACCGGCTGAAGAAGTCGCGCATCCAGCCGACATGAATGCCAATTTTCAAATTTCATTCAATGAAATTACCAGCTACATCAATGATGCATTGCCATTATATCAGTTTGGATTAGCAGCGCAAGCCAGCGAAGACGTAACATACTTTTTTGATTCTGGAAGTGATAAGTTTAAGGCAGGCGACAATACTGGAAATGTAATATTTCATCCAGCGGACCCAGACAAAAATTCTATCATTTCGTTTAGCGAAATCACCAATTATATTAACGATGGGTTACCTTTATATCAGTTCGGATTATCGTCTCAAGCAAGTGAGGATGTTTGCTACTTTTTTGATACCGGAAGTAAGAAATTTAAGGCATGCGCGCCTTGATTTTTGATATTCAAACAGTTTTATCAACGGCAGTTTACCCCTTTATGAATTTGGATTAACCAGTCAGTAAAGTGAAAATGTTCAATATTTTTATGATGAGGAGGGTGTAAAATTTAAGGCAGGCACAGACCCAAATCAGTAACTAAATTATTTAGATAATAGATTTTAATCAGAAAGGAATTAAATATGCGCTCAAAATTCATATCGATTTTTATTATTATTAGTTTTTATTCAATTGTATCATTTGGTCAGGATCTCGTTTCACGTTCACTTTCTCCGACAATATATCAACCAGGCGATACCATTACGGTGACGTTAACGTACGACAAATCAACGATAACTGATTTAGCTGGCGCGAAACAATCGTCAATTAAAGATGTTTTCCCTGCGGAGCTAAGTACGATTAAAGCGACAAATTTAATGAATATTTCATCTGTAAATAACTTCACTCCTTCTGATGTTATTGCAGGTCAGGTTAGATTTGGCTTCTTTGATGATCCTGCTAAAACTCAGATACAGTTTTCGTATGAATTGGTAATTCCAGGTACCGTGAGTGGTGATCTTGTGTTCGATACAATATCAGGTAAAATGTCAGAAGTTACTATTGAATATCTAAATGCTAACCAAGATGATATAGCAATTAACCAAACGATTAACCAAGTAGCAAATTTAGATCAAAACAGAGCTGCAGAAATTACCAATAGTCTCGATGATCCCACTGCCGATGGACTGGGAATTGCACAAGACACCCTGGGCAGACAATTAAGCCATGGAACTAATACCGGAACTTTTGTGACAACATTTATTGCTCTAGGTGCACCGACGAAAGCTACGTTCGACAATTTCTTGCTTCGAATCATCAAGGCCAATGAAAATGGAGGTTCAAATACGCCACCGTGGACCGTGCCTGGTACCGCAACCTTGGAAACTACACCGACTTTAGGCGGAACTGTTACGAGTACTACCGCTGGATGGATAGATATTACAAGCGCTACTGATCTTGCAACACCTATAAATAATACGCAATCTATCAACAGCACCGACTTTACTCATATGTTTTTTGCGAAAGTGGACACTCCATCTACAAACAATAGACAGGTCCAGGTATCATGGTCAGTTCCAGATGGGTTTATTCCTTTAACAGATGGTGCCGGTGAAGTCTATATTATGCAAATTCGGAGTACAGATTCAACTAATTCCCTGGAACAAACATCCGAATGGGCGTTTAACGTATTGCCAAATCAGAAACCTGTCGTTGCCGCAATTGCAATCTCCGGCGGTACGGATACATCAACATCTGCGACTGTCGATGCGGATGTCAGTGCTTCAGATGTCGATGACCCGGAGCTTACAATCACATTCGTCTATTCCTGGGAAGTTAATGGGAGTGAAATCGCCAGTGCCAGTGGTTCAGTTACCGGAACACGAACTATGAGTAGTGACCCGTGGACGGCAACTATACCTGGGTTGGATCACACCAATTTTCAAAAAAATGATCAACTGCAATTAATGGTAACTGCCACAAACACGTTACCACAATCGAGTGATGCTGTATCGTCAAATACAATTACAGTTGGCAACACTGATATTGTAATTACGAATTCTGCAAATGTTACCGTCACCGTTACGCCCCCGGATCCAGTGTTCAATAGCAGCTTAACGGTTGGTGAAACCGGTTTGGTTGCCGAAATTAACGACGAGGATATTGCCGATACCGTAGATACGTTAACCAAACTCTTTGAATGGTTTCGGAGCACGGATTCCGGTGCCAATTACGCAAGTGTAAAAGGACCGTCAACTTCGACAACACTGGCGCCCGCCGATTTTTCACAAACTAAATTTGATAAGGGCGATCAGTTTAAGGTGGAATTAACTGCGTCAGATACGACTACGCCGATCACCAATCCACTCCCAGCTGCTATCACATCGAATACTGTAACCATTCAGAATTCGGCGCCGACGGGTGAAGATAAAGCGATTACGGTGTCAACAGGGTTGGCAAAGACATTCTCGCTGGCAATTGCAGACGACGATCAAGACCCGCTTAGTATTGATACGATCATTGCCGTTCCTGAAGACGAAGACATGGTATCTTACCAGTCAAGCTTGTCCCAGGCCAATGAAATAACCATTTCAAGCCCATTTCCCAATGCCACAGGATCAGCTACGTTTACAATTGATTTGGTTAATGATACCATAGCCTATAATATTTCTTATTCGACTTTATCACAGACGGTTGTTGACATGGCTCATATTCATGGGCCTGCAACGGTGTGCGAAAATGGTGGTGTCATTTTTGATCTAAGCCTGGGCGACGCTGCAACAAATCTGCCGAGTCCTATAATGGGAATGTGGGATTATACCGATTTTGACTTTTCTGGAATTGCTGGGATCAATAGCATAAGTGGCTTTGAAACAGCGATTATTGGTGGATTGACGTATGTAAATCTTCACACAGCGATGAATACTGGAGGCGAAGTGCGAGGGCAAATAGTTCCGACAATGCGTAAACCGGTTAGAACAGGTGGGACAGCACATGTGGCTGTTTTGAATCAGAGTAAAGAGGTGGCCTCGGCAATTGTTGTGACAAATAATGATGCCGAAGGTGAGGGGACCTTCGTTATTGATACCGAAATGGATACGGTTTCATATTACATCACATATGAAAACCTAACAGGTGAAGCCACTTTTGCCCATATCCATGGTCCAGCAGGTGAAGGGACCGCGGCTGACGAATTATTTACTCTGAATCTAGGTAGCCCAGCTTCTAATCCACCGAGTCCGATAACCGGCACCTGGGATTACAGCGGATTTACGGGGGCCACGGGAATCGCTAACAAAGCCGAACTCGAAACCGCACTAACGTCTGGAAATACCTATGTGAACATCCATACAGTATCGAATACTGACGGTGAAATTCGAGGTCAAATAGAAACCGAACGAAATTTTGAAGCGGAACTAAACGGTCGTCAGGAAGTACCTCCAAATAATTCGATAGGTAAGGGATTTGGTGAATTTACGATTAAAGTATCTG
>JAJFLO010000527.1 GCA_021772675.1 Verrucomicrobiota bacterium
AAAAATGAAAGAATTCGGCATCTTGCTCTTTTTGAAAGACACAATAAACTATATCATTGAACGCTTACATAAATTATTCTTCATTAGGCCGACTCAAATCCGATTAAATCGAAGCTTTCAACGGAAAAAAGATAGAAAAAATTCCAATTTGCATTTGCATATCAACCTATCTCTTAACTTAACGACATTGGGCGAACCCCCGTCCACAATAAGCGAAAAAATAAATATTTTACTGAAAGGTTAGTGGCTGTTGTCAGGCTGCGATCTTTGTATTGACTCGTCGCATTGAGTTTTTGCCAAAACACGGTAAGATAATTTTTAGATAAATGGAATTTACCGAAGAAGTGGGGATTCGAACCCCCAGTTCTGTGAGGAAAGAAAATTTGGAAAATATAAAATAAAATAGAATAATATAACGTATGACTGTGGCTGTTATTCGCGTCCTGCAAGGTGATGTTAAGAATCTGCCAAGTTGTGTCAAATTGAAGGATTTATTCAAATTTGAGTAATAAAATGGCGGAGGGGGAGGGATTCGAACCCTCGGTGGACTTGCATCCACGGCGGTTTTCAAGACCGCTGCCTTAAACCACTCGACCACCCCTCCGGTGAAAGTTGTTTATCTCAACTCTATATTGATAATTGTTTCGTGCATTTAGTTAGAAATTCAATGACAAAATTTTGTTATAGAATTTATAACTCAATACATTTAGGTGCACAAATCAAAATTATCGCTTAGGTTATGTTCCCATTGCTCTATAAGCAAAAAGGAAATAAACTATAGTCATATTTTTATAAAAATCGAACTGATTCTGAAACAATAGTAAGCCATCTTTATATTTACGTCGTCAGGTGGGATCGAATTATGACAGATATCAATAAAAATAATCATTCAAAACTTAGCAGGACAGTACCTGAACTTGTGTTGTCTTCGTTGCGAAGAAAAATGATTTCAAATCAAATTAAGGACTCTCAGGGGACATCTTTATCTAATTTTCAATTTTTGGTTCGCGCACATTTACTGGTAAATAAGCTTAAAAATGAAAGCATTGAATCACATGTTGGAATTTTTTTGCCGGCTTCAATCCCATCAGCGCTGGCTGGAATAGCCGTAATGTTCATGGACAAAGTTCCGGTATATTTAAATTTTACATCATCATCTGAAGCTGTTTCGAGTGCAATCGAACAATGTCATATTCAACGAATTTTAACAAGTAAAGTATTTGTTAAAAAAGCCAAACTGCCAGACAGGGAAGAATATGTGTATCTCGAAGACCTTTTCAAAACGATCAAAGTTTCTGACAAAATATGTGCATTAATTGCGGCTTTAACAATCTCAGCAGACAGAAGTAAAAAGAAGTTATTCCCAAATCTTTCCAGTTCCATTGAGAACACGATAACGGTTTTGTTTTCCAGTGGATCAACGGGGATTCCTAAAGGTATTGAATTGTCTCATAAAAACATTTTGTCAAACTTGTCAGCTATCGCGGACGTATTAAAAATTAACGATGATGATATTATTATTGGTTATCTTCCATTCTTCCACGCATTCGGATTTTGTGGGCATTTTTTAATGCCATTGATCAAAGGCGTTCCGGTTGTCTATCACCCGAATCCAGTTGAATCAAAAAAAATTGGTGAATTAATCGCAGAACATCAGTGTACAATTCTATTTGCTACGCCTTCATTTTTGAATGGTTATATTAAGAAATGTACTGCTGAACAGATGAGAAGTTTACGGCTTGTTATTGCCGGAGCAGAGAAACTGCAAAGAATAACGGCCGAAAAATTTAAGGGAAAATTTAATCTTTATCCGATAGAAGGATTCGGTGCTACGGAATTATCTCCGGTTGCAACAGTAAATGTCACAGAGAATGAAATGGATCTGGGGAAAAAATGCGGAAAATTGGGGTCTGTCGGCAAACCGCTTCCAGGAGTGAAAATTAAAATTATCAATCCTGACACTAAAAAGGCATTAGACACGGGCAAAGAAGGGCTTATGCTGGTGCAGGGACCAAATGTTATGAAAGGTTACTTAGGTAATCCTGAATTGACAAATAAGGTCATTGTTGATGGATGGTATAATACTGGCGATATCGCTAAAATTGATGATGAAGGGTTTATATTTGTAACAGGACGTTATTCGAGGTTTAGTAAAATTGCGGGTGAAATGGTCCCGCATACTGGGGTTGAGAGTATCATTCTTGAAATTATAAATTCTGATGATGCTGCGCTGGCAGTAACAGCAGTGTCTGATGACACGAAAGGTGAAAAATTAATTGTTATTCATACAGAGCTCTCAATTTCGGTCACTGAAATTATTGCAGATCTCAGGAATCGCGGAATCCCAAATCTTTGGATACCTAAAGCAATGGATTTTCATGAAGTAGAGACTGTTCCATTGTTAGGAAGTGGAAAAATTGATTTAAGTAAATTAAATGTATTAGCTAACGAACTCGCAGCAAAATAATGGCAAGAATTATGAGCGCCGATTAGAATTAATGTTAATAAGTTTAGGGTTTACCTGAATCCGTGACGGTAGGTTCAAGACGAAATAACTATTAGGTATTTTACAAATTAGCAATATGTCGCCACTTCGCGGAGGCTTTCTTTAAATGCATTTGCTTCGTTAGTAAGCAGTTGCAGTAGTCACTACAGCTAA
>JAJFLO010000528.1 GCA_021772675.1 Verrucomicrobiota bacterium
CCACTCAATTTACCAATATATATATACCGACAGCCATCAGGTTTTCGACAGGTTTCTGTAAAAATGTTGCCTGAAATGAATAACGAATGTCGAAAAAACTACTGCTTGCAGTATAGATTAATTATACTCCATTCTCGTTAACCTTATTCTTGGTTGTAATACCCTATTGGCTGAAGGATAGATTTGTAATAGAGTTAAGTCTCCGCAACTTTCGTTCCTGCTTATTTTTCATTATGAAAGAAAATAAAAATGTTAGGGTCAGTCTTGTTGGCGCAATTAATGCTATCTAATCGGATAGGGCATTAGCCTGCATTATTCATAACCTTTTGTAGTGAGAGTCATCAGATTGCGTGAGATCAGTGAGTTATGAATTTAATTCGCGTGCAGAAATAGTGTTAAAATCAGCTGTGGCGGAAACTATTTCGAACCCGAACAACTTCACAACTCGTTGGTATTATGTGATATGATGAATTGTAATAGAAGGTTTATGCATAATGCAGGTTAGTCCGAATTTCTCAAAAGTTTTTGTAACGAGACGACGTAGATTATATAATTTAAGTGTTTTAACGAAGAATGACGGATGACACTGTGTGAGATACAGCGAATTCGGAATCTGAATTGAAACACTTGAATTGTGCAAGATCCGACAGCGTATTAGAAACCTTGTGAGAAATTCGGGTCAGATCAGTGATTTTGTAGATTAAAGTCGCTATCAATATGTTTTATTGCCAATTTGGATTGATGATTTTTGATTTTGATATATATATAGTGTCTGTCCAGAAATGGCAAAAAGTAAAGCGGACATTCCTGTCTGCTAACCCAGTTTATTGCTCAGGCAGGAATGCCCGAGTTACTTGTAAAGCCTCCAAGCTAAGCAAATAAGCCATTTCTGGACAGACACTATATACTAAAAGCAATGCTTCTTTTGATGCCGCTTGCGAGTGGGATCGTTTCTGGCAAATTTTTTAATCAAACCTGTCGGAAACCTAATCGCAATCGGTATATACTAGCCTGAATAATTCATAATTTTTTTATTACGAGCCATAATATCATGCGATATCAAAGAGTTACAAAATTATCCCGGTTCGAAATAGTTCACTATTTCTGCACGCGGATAAAATTCATAACTCACTGATCTCACGCAACCTAATGACTATCACTACAAAAGTTTATGAATTATTCAGGCTAAACTGTGGGAATTGTATTTTCCCATGAAATCAAGATTGAATTAGTCGCAATTTAGATGAAAAGAAAGAAAAAAAAAATTAGGACCAGAATTCTCCACATCGCAAGCATTCAATCTGATCGTGACTTGGTTCAGGATGCATTCGGTGACTTGATTGACACAATAGACCTCGCTGAAGCATCTACTAAAAAAGAAATTAAGTCTGCGCTCTCCCAGAGTAAATTTGATATTATTCTCAGCAATGTAAATGAGACAAAATACCGATCTGCAAATGTACTCGATTATGTGAAAGGAATCGATGCAAATTTACCCGTCATTTGTCTACTGGGAAATTCATTTGAGATTGAAGAGGTTTTAAAAAAAGGAGCAGATGAATTTATTATCAAATCACCCGGATATTCTCTCGAAATCAATTACCGAATTCAAAATGTTCTTGATAAAAAATTTTACAATTCCGAGCTGATTAGAGTTCAACAGGGCGTTCGCGAAACAGAACGAAAATTTGACACGTTAATAACGAATTTTCCCGGACTGGCATATCGGTGTAAAAACGATCATGACTGGACGATGGAATATGTGAGTGACGGTTGTCTGACACTCACAGGGTATGCTGCAGAGGATTTTATAAGTAAAAGAGTTTTATTTAATGATTTAATACATCCCGATGACCGATCTGTAGTCTGGGAAAAAGTTCAAGACCAAGTAAAGCAGAAAAAATTCTTTCAGCTGGAGTATCGAATTTTCGATAAGTCAAATCTTATGAGGCAAGTGTGGGAGCAGGGGGGTGGCGTTTATGATGAAAACGATCAATTGATCGCACTTGAGGGATTTGTCATTGATACTAGCGAACAGAAGCAAGCAATAACCAACTATAAAGAACAACAACAATTCTTTAGACAAGTTATCGACATGAATCCAAATTTCATATTTGCCAAAGATAGACAGGGTTATTTCACGCTAGCCAATCAGGCTGTTGCAACTGCGTATGGAACATCGGTTGACGGACTCATTGGCAAAAGGGATAACGATTTCAATCCAAATAGTGATGAGGTCGAGCAGTTTCTTGCTGATGATCTCGACGTCATCAATAGTAAAATATATAAATATATTCCAGAGGAAAAAATAACTGATGCAACGGGTCAAATACGTTGGTTGCAAACCTTAAAACAACCCCTTGCAGGACCCGATGGACAGGTTGATCAAGTTTTAGGTGTTGCCACAGATATAACCAAAATTAAACAACAATGTCTTATTTATGAGGGTTATGTGGACGTACTTGCACAATTAGCCACCGGAATATCTTTAACTACTTTTTTGACAAAGTTAGCCGTAACGATGGAAGAACTAAATCCAGAAATGATATGTTCGATTCTATTATTAGACACGGAAAAGAAAATTTTAAGGCATGGTGCGGCTCCAAGTCTACCAGATTTTTATAATAACGCAATTGATGGAACAGAAATTGGTCCGGGTGTCGGGTCGTGTGGTCAAGCGGCTTATTCAGGGAAACACGCTTCGGCAGAAAATATAATGGAACATCCCAATTGGTCAGCGTTTCGAAAGCTGGCAAAGAAAGTGGGAATCGCCGCCTGTTTTTCCGAACCGATTATCTCAATGTCTACTGGGGGCGTGTTGGGTACATTCGCAGTGTACTTTCGTTATCCACATCAGCCTTCCCAAAATCAAATTGACGCAATAAAATATAACGCACGATTGGCTGGGATTGGCATTGAGCAGAAAAATATTGAACTGACCCTGAAGAAAGATAAATCTCTCTTGACAAATCGAGTATTAAAAAAGACCACTGAATTAAAAACGGCCAATAAAGAACTTATAAAAGCAGCTCAACTAAAAGATGAATTTTTGGCATTGATGAGTCATGAACTTCGTACACCGCTAAATGGTATATTGGGGCTCGCGGAACTTATGGTTAAAGAAATTCAGGGAAAACTAACCCCAAAGCAAAAACGATCAATCTCGTTAATCGAAGAAAACGGTCGTCATCTATTGGAAATTATTAACGATATTCTGGATATTGCTAAAATTGACGCAGGGAAATTGGAACTTAATATTAGCCAAATTGAAATCAATGCTGTGTGTCAAACGTGTTCTCAATTTGTTGGCCCCTTGGTTAACAAAAAAAAATTGAAATTTATTCTAAATATTGAAAAGGGAATCGATTCTCTGATCGCCGATCAACGCCGATTAAAGCAAATTCTCATCAATTTGCTGGCAAACGCTATTAAGTTTACTCCCCAAAATGGCAGCGTTGGTCTGGATGTAATGTGTGATTTCACGACTAAATCTATTCATTTTAGCGTTTGGGATACAGGGATTGGCATCGCAGAAAGTGATTATCAACATTTATTCAAGCCATTTTCACAGATTGAAGGAACATCTACACGTAAGTTTGAAGGCCCGGGACTAGGCCTTTCTCTTGTTCATAAGCTAACTAAAATCCAAGGGGGTGATATCAAAGTAGAAAGCACATTAAACAGTGGGAGTCGATTTACATTGGTACTACCGCAGAAAAATATATTCGGTTTAACTGAATCAGGAGCATTTTCTAGAAAAAGGCCAAAAACTACCGCAGAAATCAACAATTTCCCCCAAGCCGATTTCGACGATCGTCGAGCAAAAATTCTTGTAGCTGATGATTCCGATGAAACGACTGTTATCAGTGAATATTTATCATTTGAAGGTTACGAAGTAATCTTAAGCAAAAATGGAGAAGAAGCGGTTAATTATGCTTTAAATCATCATCCTGATCTGATTTTAATGGATATCCATATGCCGAAATTGAATGGGCTCGAAGCGATAAAGAAAATTCGGCGGCAAAAGCACTTCGCGAATATTCCTATAATTACGTTTACCGCCGCGGTTATGCCTGACGATGAAAAACGTTGCCTGGATTCAGGTGCTGATTTATATTTAAGCAAACCAATTCCCCTTAAAAAACTTTTAACTGCAATTGAGACGTTGTTGCCGGATCGCTGATTACATTATTTTCTTGATTTTTTAATATTAATATAGAATGGTGAAATGTGACAAAACATAACAAAAAATACAAAATTCTCGTGGTTGATGATAATGAAGCAAATCGATACATACTTCATGACCATCTGGTAGAGCTAGGATATTTTCCGCAAATTGCTGATTGTGGAATCAATGCATTAAAGCAAATTGAGGTTAGTTCCCCCGATTTAATACTTTTGGATATTCTCATGCCTGGAATGAGTGGCTTTGACGTATTGGAAAAATTGAAAGAAAATGAGAAATGGAGATTGATTCCGGTTATCATCAATTCTGCTTTAGATGACATGGACAAAATTATAAAGGGAGTAGAACTTGGTGCGGATGACTATCTAATAAAGCCCTGCAATACCCAGCTGCTCAATGCACGACTAAAATCATGTTTAGAAAAAAAGGAATTACATGATAAAGAAATTCGGCATCGGCGCCAGCTGGAGAAAGCAAACAATGTAATCAAACGTCAAAATCGCCTTTTGACTACCGCGAATTCCACCAAAGACAAATTTATCAATATCGCCTCTCACGATCTGAGATCACCATTGAGTATAATTTCATTGTGTTCAGAACTGATCCTGCGACGAACAAAACCTGGTAGTTCTCTATCAGATAGGGACTATGATATGTTGGAGAAAATTCAAAGCACATCGATATTAATGGGAGGTATATTAAACGATTTTCTTGATTACCAATCGATTGCCAGTGGGAAATTAAGTATTGATATCACGAATGTGAATCTTGGTCGATTAGCAACAGAGGTTGCTGAATTATACGAACCGTTGTCCAAGGATAAAAATATTAGTTTTGCGTACTCTTTTGAGACCGATTTACCTGAAGTGTCAGGTGATGCGAAACGTATCAAACAGGTGATCGGAAATTATATGGGCAACGCCATTAAATTTAGTCCCGGCAATACGACAGTGACATGTTATCTAGAGCAGAAAGATGACTCTATTCGATTTGTAATAGAAGATGAAGGCCCAGGAGTTCCCAAAAACGAAAGGGATAAATTGTTTAAGGAATTTTCAAATATTTCTAATAGACCGACACACAATGAATCGTCATCGGGATTAGGATTATCGATTGTCAGGAATTTGATTGAACAGCAAAATGGTAGTACAGGGGCAACATTTCCAAATAAAAATGGATCCGTTTTTTGGTTTAAATTACCCCTAGCAGTCTGTCAGACTTTGAACGCATCTACTCCGAAAATGAAAAATTAGTCCATTTTTCCCTCGAATTTTCAGTAAACATATCTAATATTCGTCTCAAATCCGTGAAAAAATGGCCAAAATTTGGGATGCTTCACGCTAAGCTCGAAAAAGTAGTTTACACTTTTGTTAAAAAATATTCCTTTCATTAAATTTAACCGGCTGCGCCGGGGTTTCCTATCGCAACAATAGGCAAAATCAATCCTGCTCACAAGCGGGACTGTACT
>JAJFLO010000529.1 GCA_021772675.1 Verrucomicrobiota bacterium
GGTGTTTCATTGCGAGATAATTTGAAGAATTTTCGGAGGACAGGAATGCAAATGACGGGATTAAATCCTGGTGCTCCTGCCAGCGTAGCAATCAAATGGCATACCATAAAGTGGGATGTTGTAATTTGTAATTTGTACTTATGGAGTATCCTTCTATATGATTATCAAATATCTTCTTGACTGCATAAAGAATATTAGGAAAAATAATGTAGTCTAGAAGAGCTTTGCCCCCTTAATCAGTTCTTTCTTTTGTTTATCTTCACAAACAAATTATAACTTAAATTTGATATGTGTACCAGTTATTTATTTACACCGCCTTATCCGATGAGTTATTTATTTACAATTCCTAATGCGAACTGTAATTAAGAATGAAGTATCCAACTTCTAGGTAACATTCCAGATAAGCAGCCATGGTTTTTGCCCCTTGAATACTTTTGGAATCCAGAACAGGTCTTCGGAATCAGCGAAAAAAATGTAAGGTTGAACGGTAAAATTATCGAATTCACCTCCAGTCACCCTTGGGTAGTCAATCGTGATCTGAAAAGTTTTTTCAGCCAAAATCATGACAGAACTATTAGAAGAGGAACTATAGTTTGCACCGAAATTGAGTGGACCAATATCACCACCAACAGAAAATTTTAAGGTCGCTTCATTATCTTGTGTTTTTGAATTGGAAGTATTAAAAGCTGTTTTACTTTCTCCGTCCCAATCTGAGCTTATATTTATAGAATCCATAATGACGACAGAACCCAATTGGCCATCATTGGGTTTCTCAACAGCTTTGACAACAAAAAGTTCTGGTCTTTCATAGTTATTGATAATTTTAGTGAAATAGTGCCAACCAGTTTCTTCTGATAAATCATTAACATTTGGAAATCCGTTCAATTTATTGTCAGTCATTTTTGAAAGCGTACTCATATCAAACTGTGCAACAAACTTCGTAAGGCTTGGATTCATTCCAGAGTCCGAGTGCGTTACCGGGTCATTGGGATTTTTAAGCTTGAATGGAATCATTTTGTAGTGATGCTTTTTAGGATTTCCAGTGAAAACCGCGTGTATAGTTAAGTTTTGCAGGTTTTGACCATCCCAAGTCTGAACGCCATAATCGCCTCGCGTGAGTACAGGCATTACGACATAAAGCCAACCATGCTCTTCTTCAGGGTATTGTTTCCCCGAACCCCATGGTGGATTGTGAGTTGTGGCTGAATTTTCGGAGTCAAATCCATTTGCGGCAGTATGCTTTGTGGCAGAGGTGTGCGAGTAACCTCCAGAAATCTTGAATCCTTCCCCATTTACCGTTCCTGAAACTCCAAATGATGTCGAGGCAGAGAAACTATTTTCCTGATTCTGTTTGCTACTGTTCGATATTTTCAGTAATGCCTTTGATCCTGTCTCCACGATATTGGGTGGACCGCCTGTAATGACACCAATAAGAATCCATGCCCCGCTCGCAGCCTTGATCTGTTCATAGGTCATGTCCGCAGAATATGATTCCTGATCTGTGAGGTCGGATGCCAGTGGATACCCGATCAAACGATAGGATGGAAGTTGCGACATGGTTGTGCTAGCAGGTTCTTGTATGTTGTCGTCGTAGTAGACAGCGCCGTTATTCACAAAAATTGCGGCTTGCCCACCTGTATCCGGTGCATACTTTTCTGTTCCCGTAAGAGCAAAGCCACCGTTTCTTGCCACCGGTAAGAAACAGACCATATCTGCGGTCGTAAAGGAGTTATCGACATTCGGGTATGGTTTATAGCTATCCCAGGATTGCTTCGTGTTGTCGACTGTGGCGGTCAGATCCAATTGTACGATGTAGGGAGTGCTGCATGGAATTGCACGATTATTAATTGCACCATCGGCCAAAGTATAACCGGCACCATAGTACAAGAGAAGACTGGAGGTTGGGACATCAACGTCAAAAGTGTCAACATCTCGAAGAACTCCCCAGCAACAGCGGGCGACGCATCCTTCCTCTGCCTTGAACGGTTTTGGTAAGCCTGGCGTTACGATGTATTGTGGACTTGCAACAAAGAAATTCTCGACAGACTTGTTGGGGGCAAGTTGAGGGATGTCCCCGACCCCAATAGGCTCCAGTGCAAATGGCGTAACATAAGGAAGCCCTTTTTCGTTCGAAAAAGCAACGACCAGCCCAACATTTTCTAGATTAGTCTTTGCTCCCAAAAAATTGTATATTGTTGTGCAATCGATCGACTGAATAATCCCAGGTAAAGTGAAATAGCTCTGAAACTGTCCACCGGAGTTATAATTAGAAATTGGTGTAATGGCACTAAATGTTCCACCATCGAACAGTGAATAGTATAAATGCGAATCACCCCAGAAAGAGAAGAACAAAACAGCATACGAACCATATGCTGTCACTGCAAAATCTTTAACCTCTTTTCCGCCTGGGCGACCTGCCAATTCAAAGGACCTGTTTTCATCAATACTCGAAGCAGGAGTCCCCTCCTCAAAAGAGGTTATTTGAAGAACATTAATCCGCAAGGGGTCTGAAATAGCTACGGCAAGCGGGTTGGCTTCAATCCAAAAACCGTAGGCGGCACCCATCGAACCAGACACCATCGCCGTTAGGTATCTTCTGTTTATTCCTTGATGACGTGCTGCAGTAGTAGAAGCCTGGAACGTGTACCCATTGCGATAAGCATCGTTTGGGAATTCAGCATCTGGGTGGTCAAGAAAAAAACCATCTCTCTCCGCGCGATTGTCAGAAACGGGAATCTTGAAGTATTGTAAATCCAAATAATACATGTCTGGAGTGACTCCACCAGAATCACCAGGGCAATCTCTAGGAACCATCATAAAGACATACTCTTGGAAATCACAACAACTGGTTCTATGAGAATAAACTCTTGCTGGCTGTCCAGATAATGATGGAAAGTATGAGTGGAGTGAAGGTGGTACCAATACAGTATTGAACATTGCTTTCCAGGCTTGAATATACTTTGTTCCCATTTCAGTAACTCCAATCATCGTTTAATATGCTTAATAATATATTGGAACAGATATACAGATATAGCGAAACGCCAATATATCAAGACGACGCTATCGACCTGTCCATCCAAATTGAATCAATTCTTCATACTGCTCAGCAATACATTCATGCTCCATCACCACCGAATCGAGGGCTGATCAACACATTCAAGAAGACTTGACAGCGTATAACTGTAATTTTTTTAAAAGACTATAATATTCGGACAACAACACACTAGATTGGTTGCTGGTTGCTTTACGCTACTTTAGTATATAGTTCTCGGATTCTGTGTAAGCTAAGGAGGTCTTTCTACAACATCATTTTAACGGCAACGAAAATTAATCGACTTCGAAAAGAAAACTCGTAAATTGTCTATATATGAAAACCAAAACTTTAACATTTAAAGATAGGTTTGTAAATGGAAATTCACGAATAAAATATTTTGGGACAGGCTCTTTTTGGTTGCTTTCTTACAGAAAAGGGGAAACTAAGGGACAGGTAAAGGGGAAACTAAGGGGAAACTAAGAGACAGGTAAATAATACTAGACAAAATCATGCAATTTATTTCTAATTTTCACGTATATAAATTTGGATAAAAAACAGATAGATAAATAGTTGTAAAAAGGAGTGTTAAAATGCCACGAATACCAAGATTATTAGTGAAAGAAGAAGATGCGATTTATCATGTTATATCGCGAACGGCTCTGAATGGATATGTTTTTGGAGATGTGGAAAAAGATTATTTGTTTAGTTTGATAAAGAGGTTAAGCGGGATATATTTTGTTGAGGTTTTTGGGTATTGCATTATGGGCAACCATTTTCATTTATTGATAAAAATGAAAATATCTGATGATTATTCAGATAGTGAGGTAAAAAGGCGTATTGGGTTATCCTATAGTGATGAAAGCCGGGTGGTTACAGATGGCCAGATTCCCTGTTTTCGGGACAAATTTTCAAATCTATCTGAGTTTGTACGGGAAATAAAGCAAAGATTTGCACGGTACTACAATAAGCTTCACGGAAGGCGTGGATATTTTTGGGGAGATCGTTTTAAGAGTGTGATAGTAGAAAAAGGTGATACATTAATAAACTGCCTTGCGTATATTGATTTGAATCCAGTACGAGCAAACATAGTAGAAAAGCCTGAAGATTACAGATGAAGTTCAATAGGTTACCATATACAGTCAGGCAATAAGGGAAGTTTCCTTTCTTGCGACTTTGGTTTAACAGTATTTAATGATGCTTCTGAAAGTGAAAGATTACGAGATTATAGGGAGTATTTGTATGAGAAGGGTGCTTTGGAGAGTGGAAAAGGAGCTTCTATAGAAGAGCTTATAGTAGGACGAGAGAGAAACAAAAAATATGAGCTAACGACTATGGATAGGCTCAGATTTAGGACAAGATATTTTAGCGACAGTGGAATAATAGGGACAAAATCGTTTGTGATGCAGTATTACGAGATGTTTAAAAGCAATTTTGGTCCATGTAAATCAAAGAAACCTAAAAAAATAGCCGGTTTTGATGGCGTATATTCACTTAAACGGCTTATAAATGATGTGTAGTAGTTTGTAAATATAAATTGTTAATAAACAATTTATATTTTTTGATGAATTTTAGTATAATTTGCCTGTCCCTAATTTCCATGAATTGTTTCTTTATGGAGATGATGGTAATGTATTAAATCCAAACCATCATGTTCTTAAAGATGGAATTTTTAAACCCTTTAGTAATGTATTGTAAATATTAAGTTATACTGGATGGCATCGTATGAACTGCCCCAGAAAATAGAATACACAATTTCAAATTTTTTGAAATTCTAATTTCTAATAAGGCGAATGCAGGTGACGGCTATTATCACTACGTTCGCAATTGTTTTTGTTGTAAGCATTTGTCAAATTTGATGGAAATCTTTTGTGTGGTAGCACGCCGCACATGATCGCATCGCTAGCCTAAAAGTTTTTCGAATCAATTTAATTTATCGGAGAATATAAAATGTCCAATTTATGTTTCGTTATCATGCCCTTTGACGAAATATTTAGAGACTATTATGATACGATATATAAACCTGCTATCGAAAGATCTGGCTTAAACCCAAAGAGAGCCGATGATTCTTCAAAGGCAGGCATCATAATGGAAGATGTTTTAAATTTTATACATGAATCATCAATAATCATTGCTGATATAACATTAATGAAACCTAATGTTATATATGAAATTGGTCTTGCACATGCTTTTGAAAAGAAAACAATAATAGTTATGCCAAAATCTACGCAAATCCCATTTGATCTAAGTGCACATCGAGTGATTAAATATGATATCGTGAAGCCAAATTGGAACATTTCGTTAGCTAATAATCTTCAAGATGCAATTAAACAAACAATTACTTCTTCTGATGATTCTTCTAAATATTGTTTTACTAAATATAATGTAGATAAAGAGAAACGGAAGGCTCAAACCGTTGAAAGGGAACAAATAATGGATGCTCAAAATTCGGTAGTTCCATCTTTATCCGAATCAGATGCTATAAATCTAATTAATGAAATGCGTAAAGTTGGAAATGAAACAAATGAAATATATAATGCTTTAATAAAAAATAATGTTCCAGAAAAGTGGATTAAACGGAAAATTTTTAGTCTTTAATTATCATAAAAGAGGAAACTAGAATGTCGGATAAATCGTCAGGATTAAAAGTAATGAGCTGGAATGTTGGTGGAGCTAAATTCCTAAAACTACCGAAATCAAGTTCGAGTAACGATGAACATATTCTCGACAGACACGAATTCAGACGAGCATTAAATGATAGATTAGAAGATTTGCTAACTTTTTATAGACCAGATTTTGTCATTTTGCAAGAAATAGTTCAATATGAATGTAATCCTAATCCATTTAACCTGATAACTAGAGAGTTAGATGATTATTACTATTTACCTACGATTGCTATTGATACAATAAATCAAAACCACCCTGCAAAATGGAGACCATATCGTAAAAAAGGGAAATGGAGCGATGAAGCCTATTTAGCACAAGGATATGGTCTATTATGGAAGAAAAATATTAAACATTGTCCAATATTCTGGGATTTTAAGGACACAACTCAACTAAGATCTGACTATCATTTACAGGTAGAAATTGTACATATTGACACGGGACTATATAGTGGTGATCGTGACACAGAACCAAGGCTTGCTGTGGTAGCTCATTTCGTCGTTGAAGCAGTAGATGGACCTCTTGACATTTTTTTAATAAATTTACATTTGACAACTCTAAAAGGGGAAAGAGAAGGTGTTCCGACTATAAATAATGAAGGGAAAAATATTCGAGAAAAGCAATTAGATATAATAATTGATGGAATTGTGGCTAGGTATAACAAATGGTGGAATGCTAAGACCAGGGAAGTAAACATCAAGCGCCATCCTCTCATATGGTTTCTTGGTGGTGATTTTAATTGTCTACCAGAATCAAGTGAAATTAAAAAGATCACGGATAATGATTTTATCAGATTATTTTCAGACAATCATCCTACAAAAGCTAGCGGGTTAGGTGGTAAAGCCAGTATTACATTAGATTACATTTTTGCAGGATTAGATAAACATAGTATTAATGATTTGCTAATCATGGATGACTTTAAATATAAAATTACAGATACTTCAAAGACAATTATTGATTGCTCAATGGTCTCCGATCACTACCCTATACTAGTACCCCGTCCATACTAAATCACAGGGTAAAGCTTGAGCAATTTAATTCTTGCCTCTTCTGTAGTGAATCTCCATTTTGTTTTACGATTTAGATTGTCTCTATGTATATTCCATGCTTTGATTTCACTAATCATA
>JAJFLO010000530.1 GCA_021772675.1 Verrucomicrobiota bacterium
TTACACCGTTGATTATGCGTTTGTTTGTTTTTCATTTTTCACCATCTTTAAAACGTACATTTTTAGATGATTTTTCTGTAATATCAGCAAACTCATCGCATAGCGACTTAAAAAGCTTCCATTCTTTCAAATCTTTACGAATCGATTCAACTAGATCTGCAGGAATTCTTTGAGAATGATTTTTCCCATTTCTCCAACATTGTAATTTGTAATAAGGTCCCCACACTCGTATTTCTCCATTTTTATCTGTTCGATTATAATACTGTTCACTCAATTTTCCGCGTAGCATCGTTTTTATATCTTTCATTTTTTCAAGTATTTCCATCCTCTGACAAACAATTTTTTCTTTCATTCTAACATCACCTCCATAATGGTTGTCTATGTTTATAGACAAGTATATAGCAAAACCCATTAATATGACAAGCTATTCTTTTGAAAATTCCCAATTCTAAATGAAAGCTGGCTGGAATGTTATTGGGGGACGTTTAATATGTGGTAAGAAAAAAAGCTTTGAAATTAAACAATTTTTTTCGGCTACAACCAGAGATGACTTAGGGGGAATTGAAATGCAATATAGATATTTCAGGGGTGTTTTGACTAAAAACAGCTGGAAAAACATTTCTTATAGAAGTTTATAACTAATTTAATATAAACGCATTACAATAGAGCGCTGAATCGCTGCAAGAGACATTCCTGATAAGGTCGTTGATGAGTCCCTCAAAATGTATGGAAATAGATTCAATCTTGATAAAGACCTGCCCATAAGTAATGAGAAAATTAGAGAACTCATCCGTATCGAGATATTTCTCAATAACACACTCTTTTTTCAGATTGAGGTGACAGACGATGAGATTTCTGAATTGTTCGACTCAGAGCCTAACTTTGCGCTTGACGGGAAGGGTAATGTGGTTCCTTTGGAAGAGCTTCGAAAGGAAATAAAAGGATCGATAGAAATAAAAAAACGAGACGATGCTCTTAAAGAATACCTCCTGTCACTTTATAATGTTTATGCCTCTGAGTTCAAACCGACGTCACCTGCCATTGAACACCAATATCGGTCTTTGCCAATAATTGCTCCATGGCATCCCGACGTGATTACAAATTGTTTCACGTTTACTGGTGGAGTCTCAGAGTCTTGTGTAGTTTCGTAATACCCCTTAGGACTTCATTTCTCCATACCTTTCAACTACTTCTTCCGGTGCTTGAAACGATATGCGTGTATCATACATTTCAGGATTCATTGAGAGATCTGGATTTAAGAGATAGAGCATCACTCCATCTAGTTCAACATAGGTAAATGTTGATAGATATGCTTGGTCTTGCATCGCTAACTCAACAAATGTGTTATATGAATCTCTGTTCAGGACAAGTTTGCGCTTGCGATCACTAATGTAAGAAAACAGGTTCAAACTGAACGTGCCGTGGTTAAGAAAAACAACGTTGCTATCCATGCTCGTGAATGACGCTGGAAGCGCATTCTGATAGTATAATTCATTGTGCTGTCGCAGAGATTCCCGTCGCGATAAATCCCGTTTTGCTTCTTCGTTGAGGCGCAGCAAGAGATCCTGTTCCTCTGCATAGGTAATACTGTTCTGCTCAGGAGCCACAAAGGAAGTTGAGAATTCATCCACGTCGTCCTTCTCAAAGATCATAATATGATGATCAAACACTTCTCGTTGATTCCCTTCGTAGCTGATAATGGTGTTATTCATATTGCCAAGTGAGAATAGACCGAATCCTTCATCATCGTTCACCCTGATACTATTGCTTTGTACGTCGTCGCAATTGAGCAAACATATCAATTTGTCTTCAAATTGCCCATGCTCGCTTGATCGCACTTCGTATTCTTGTGGGAGGTAGCGGTACAGTGAATCTCGTGACTGTAATGAAATGTTGTGCACAAATCTTGTTTCGGTCAATTCAAAAATGAGATCGCGGGAGTCACCTGATTCTACCGCTGTTTCACTAAAGTGAAGCTCCCACGCCTGTCCCCGTACGTAGTGATAGCGAATACCATTTTGAATTTGCTTGCCAAAATAGATTTCTTTTATACCGGTTCCATTGGTCATTACCTTTGTGATATTACTCCCTGTAAAATCCACTTCGAATGCATCATCTCCACGCATATATAGGCTTGCATCAGTGTTGTGTAATAAAGCTCGATTATTTGGCGTTGGTCTGACGATAATGCTGGTGATAACATTTCCTTGCTTGAATGCAATCCAGTCACCCTTGACCACGTTTTTACTTTCTATGTAGGTAAGGTCATCATTGTAGTCTATTAAATTCCAGAACATCGTGGCGTATGGCGCTCTGATGTAATTATCCGTGATTTCATAGCCAGTCCCATCATGTGGAATGATAATCCAGTCAAGGCTACTGGTCGCCACTTCACCCCCGACCAAAATATTATCATTTTCTATCCGGATATTTGCTCGAGGTTCCGGTTGTGGTAGGGAGAAAGAATCTATTAGATCTGCTTCTCGGTCAAGCCCTGCGTCTTTGAGAACAGTTGTCAAAGGGGTAAGATCGATTAATGCACCCTGTTGCCGAAGTTCCTTCAACTGTTTTACGTATACATTTCCCAGGACTTGCAATTGATTCTCAGATGGTGTGGTTCCCCTATTTCCAATAATTTTTTGGGCTTCATCAGGATACGCTTCATAGTAGGCCTCTCCGATGATTTCTAACGCTACATCAGAAAATGCGTTGAAATCGCAGTTGTAGCTTTCGCAGTCCGGCAAGGTCATGAATGTTGTATCAGGTGTTTCAAGCCAGATCCTTTTTGCTGTGGTAAACGAAGCCTGGAAAGGAATGTCGGGTGTAAGGACGACATCACCAGGATCAATCGTTTCGTTTGCGGTAACTGAGAATGGAAACGGACTTGTGAATGACGTGGTTGAGAGTCCGTTATTGTCAGCGACGGTGATTATGCCCGGTGCAGCTTTTTTGAAGTAGAAGTTGTTACCGTCCGGGGTTGTTACGCCAAGAGATCCTTCATCGTCGCCGCTGGGTGGAACAGGGAATAGTCCATCAATGTCACCTTGGCCAATTTCATCCAGAGCATAAAGAAGTGATTTTCCATTGCCAATATGGGCAATAAATTCTCCCGGATTACCACCGTCGAAGTAGAATTGACCTCCACTCGCAATGGCACGACCAAAATCTATGGACGGTCTCTGGGCTTCATCGGGGGAGTTGGGATTTTTGGGAATTCTTGCGTCGATCAGCTTGTTATAGAAATCGTTTACTTTATTTGGATAATCAGCTTTAAATTCCGATGATGAACCAGGAGGGGTATCACCGATTAGTTTGAGGTAGTTACCAACCACATTCTCATTGGTAAGTGCAGTGCCAAAGTCATTTGAGCCCATGAACTCACGGCAACAATCAGCACAACGACAGGAACCTGGAATCGAAATATATTCGTTTTGTTGCCCACTATCCAGATTTTTCCATACTTCCGGATTTTCTGACAAAATGACCGAATACTGGTCAGAAGGGATAATGTCCCATGCTCCTTGAAGACCTTTTGGTGGAATTAGATGTGCATTCTTATAATTTGCAGGATCACTCAAATACTCTTCGGCTTGGTCTACATCGCAATCATCAGGGCAATTTGCACCTACAAACGACACGAGCAAGATGATGACCATGACTGCGAATCTCATGGTATGGCCACAAACTCTTGACAATATAAAGTTTACCTCATGCTTAAGAGAATGTCAGTTTGCTCGCAAATTGTGAGGGAATAGTTGGGACTTCATCGTTCCTCACTCATTTTGATAAATCGTTAGGTGAAATTTTGGGCGATCTTTCGCACACGGATGATGCCATTTTAAATTCTTCTTGAGCAATTATTCATTATAGGGCTATATTACTCATAGCGTTCAAGTTATCGTGTGATCTATTAGCTTAGTCATACCTAAGGTTCAGAGTTATATTTATACCGCAGGTGACAGACATTTCGAACAAATCAAGTGAATTTGACCATTGCTTTTGCACACTTTTATCGGAAACCTGAACGCAGACAGTATATGAACATATTTTGAGGTATGAAAATAACATGGAATTGTTTTTACATGAAAAAATTTCTTATAACCATAATTTGTCTATTTTCCAATTATTCCATGTGTTCCGAAAAAATTATTCTTCGAGCACCAGTTATATATTTCTCATGGGCAGATAATGTACCAGTCTGGTATAAGGATACGAAACGAAAGACCACAATACCTTTTAAGCTGAATAACTTTTTCTTACCAGAAGTAGATGGTGTAAGATATCTTCTATCATCTGAGTCCTCAATTCGCAACTATGAAGTGAATGTAGGTTGGGATGTCGACATTACCTATGGCATACCATTAAAACTCTATCATGAGATTACCTATCGGCTAAAGTTGACGGATTTACCCTTATATGAACGTCTTGAAAGTGTTGACAAGTTAGCACCTATTTTTCACCAACTTCACTTCGAACTTACTAAGTTCAATAATGAGGAAGTATCTAAAGAAATATGGGAAGCACTAATCACTGGAAAAATAGAGAAAGCAGAAGAAATTCTTTGTGAACAAGTTGAACAACATAATACGGCTTTTTTTGAATTTGGTCTGCTTAAAGAATTTCAAAATGAATATGAAGAGGCCATTGAATATTATAACAAATCTATTTTGATTGAACCGAGTAATAGCGTATTTCAGGAAAAACTCGGATATGCTTACCTTCAGCAAAACAGTATCAATAAAGCTATGGAATGCTTTATTAATGTGTTAAAAGGTGATACTAACAAAATTAGTCAATTATGTATACCTCTTACACAGGCAAAAATTGGAGAAATCTCAAGGAATTTACCTAACGGAAAAAAAGTTTCCCAGAAATATTTCATAGAAGCACTAAAAAACTACGAGAAAATTGCACGTAAAACTATTGAAGAATATGGCCTATTGCATAGGGATTTTGATGAATTATGGATATGGATGGCAGAAATATCGTGGTCAGTTGGTGAATTCAACAAAGCTAATAATTTTTATAAAAACGCAATAACTTATATAGAGGAAGTACTAAAAAGAAGTCGTTTTACGTACTACCGAAATCAAAATCCTCGTCCTGCTCGAATTCAATTTACATATGGGGCTGATTGGAGTGTCGGAGATTGGCTTGCATTCAAGCACGAATATAAAAAATTAGTATTAAATTATGAAAATAATATAGAAAAAGATGTACGCCAAAATAATGATTTAGTTACACTGGCTGCATGGATAAATTTAGGTAAATTTTGGGATGCATTACATGAGCAAGGTAAGGCATATAGTTATTTTCGGAAAGTTGTTGAACACAGTGAATATAATCAAAAACAAGAAGACAAGCCTCTAAGTGCGGCATTGAGGTGGCATTATCATGGGATCGCATCCCATTATCTAGGCGATTATGACGACGCCTATAATTATATCAAAAAGGCTCTTGAAATTGATCTTAAAATATTTAATAAAGACCATCAAAATATAGCTAATCATTACCGAAATCTTGGAATAATATTAAAATTTCAAGGAGAATACGAAGATGCTATAAGTTATTTAGAACTAGCGACGGCAATTGAATTAAAGACACGCAATAAACATCACCCATATATTGTTCAAAATTACTCTGATATGGCTCGGACATATAGTGCATTTTGTCAGTCGAGAAAAGTGGATGAACCAGAAAAAAAGGCAAAATTTAGACTTAAAGCAATTCAAAATTATTATTTTGGGCTTTCAGGCAATCAAGACATTTTCGGTTCTGATGATTTTATAGTAGGAAAAAATTGGGAAAACTTAGCTAATGAATTTAAATTTATGGAGTGCAACTGGTTAGCTGTCAAATATTTTCGAAATGCTGCAAATATATTTAAAAGAAAAATATACGGTTGGGATATAGTGGGGGAAGAGAAAAGCTACATTAAGCGTCAATTCTCTAAATATTCGACCTTTGAGAAAAAAATCGTTTATGATAATACAATCCCATTTGAACAATTATTGGAATGTAAAGAGAAACCGCTTTTAGGAGTACTTTATGATAAAGAAAATCACAAAGTCACAGGAATTATGCCTAATTCTTCAGCAGAAAAATCAGGAATAAAAGAAGGTGATTTGATAACATTCATAGATGATAATAGAGTCAATAGTGATGAAACGTTGGCTAAAATTTTGGATAGAAAAAAATTAGGAGATCAAATAAATGTGACTATTATAAGGGGTAAAAATGAAATTCAAAAAAAAATCATTCTGGAAAGCTATGACTTCATGAAGTCAATAACATCGCTGTAAAAATCCCAAAGATAAATCATCGTTTAGATAATAAACCTGCTTCATAATCAAAGAGAATGGCATTTTTAGATCCAGTAGGTGGTAAGAATATCGGAAAGCCTTTATCAACTTTATAGTAGACAATAGCTTCATTTCCTCGGTCATTCCGGTAAATAACTGGAAACCCTGAAGGAGTTACATGAAAACCTACGGTTCCTGCCATTTCATTCATGTTAGTTCCGCCAGTATTCTGACATCCAGTACTAATATGAAGATTGAAACTATCCAATTTCTCCAGAATCCTTTTCTGCGTGTTCCCGTTAACCTCAGAAAAGTCAGGTACGACTGTAGAGACGTATTTATCAATTTCGTCGGTGTCATTTGTCTGAACTACATTTAGCCGAGTAAGATTATCAAATTTCTGCCTGACATCACCAATACTCATCGTTCGGTTGTTTGTAATGATTTCATTCTGGTAGAACCCCTTCCACTGGTTTCGGAACTCGTCAGGTTGATCCAAACTATCGAGGTATGCCCCGATAGGAGCATAAGATTCGAGACGTTCTATCGACCGAGAATACTCATCTTGCTTCAGTACTCCTCGTGAACCAGTCAGCACTATTGCCTTGTCCAGCGCCACTCTCCCTTCGTCTGTATGAAAATCAATGTGGGAATTAAATCCGCTGACATAATCCTGTACTTTTTGAGCAAGTGCGTAGTCATCCAGATCTCTACCAAACTTGACATACCTATCCGGCATCGGATTTACATTATATTTTTCAGATACAAATGGTCCAGAAATAGTCTTTTGCTTCGGATCTACTAGTGCTCTTTGAGTATGATCTTGTGCTGTTGCAATTTCAGCTAAAGTTGTAAAGAAGGCTATGCCTAACCCGAGCGCTCTTGCACGGGATATTACTACATCTCCGGCAGACTTTTTCCCCCGAAGTAAGTCTTCCAGCGCGTGTTTCATGATCGTGTCTGTAAACTTCTGTATAGCAGCCTTTACCGCTGACCGCTTCCACCACAACATCCATTCACTATTTAGTAACGAAACTTTATAAATGTTATGCAATAGCTGGGATAATATTTTGCATTTAGACGAAGCTGTGCCGATAGAAAAAATGACAATTTGGTTAGGATGGAGTGTGCACTGATGACTTCGATGCTGGCAAATTTCAGATAACGATTCAGGATTTATTTGATGTGAACTTCTGGTGGGTAATTGCGAACGATTTTTCATGACTGCCTCCATATGTTTTTGGGGCGTCCTGATTTGCTTCCATTGACTTAAAACAAAAAGGACGCTAGCTTTGTGCTCGGCAGGCACCGCCAAGCGCCCAGAGAACCACAAGAGACAAGCGTCCTAAATGTTAGGACGCAACCTCGTAGTGTGTTCTCAAAAGCAAATTTTGGCGGTTTTACCGAGACACGTTCGATGTTACGATATGAAATTATTTTATAGCTAAGATCAACAGGTTTATTATTTCTATTAGTTTCTCCAGATGTTATTGTTGAAGGTAATGATTACTCTATTAACATACCTTCAGATCATTCAATTACAAAGTTATAGTTGCAGGCTACTTCTTCCACTCTTCCAAAACCTCCAGAATTTTCTTTACAGACGTATTGAGGTCTCTTATCTCATCTGCATTTCTGAGAATCGCCCCTGCAACATGATCCAGGGGATCCACGTCGTTATCTAATTGTTCAGTCTGCATTGTGATATCTTGGAATTTCCCGCATTTCAGCTTGCACAATTTCCTCAATTGTTAGTTTCATGGTAAACCTCCATCCATATGGCATAAGATTATCAAGCTATATTTAATGTTTTATTTCACTCGGTGAAGTATTTCTTCACTTCCTGACGCATTTTCTTCACTCATCTGGGCTTTGTTAGAAATTCCCTACAAAGTAGTCCTTCCACAGTGGGAATTTCAAAACTCTTCTTAATACATAAATTATAAATTTTATAAATAAATTCTCGCCGTTCTATGGATAGATTTATTAGTGCGACACCATTCTCAAGTAGTAATTCAAAATGCTTCCCATCAACATTCCTTTCGAGAACGTTTCCTCGTTTCAGATCAGTGATCTTATCGTTGACCTACTCGTGAAAAATGCCTCCTGGTTGAGCGTAAAAGAAATTACCTGTGAGATTAGGAAAATACCCAGCGCACCGAGAACAACCAGGTATGTACGAATGGTTCTCATGAGTTTGGAAGAAAAAGATATTGTTGTTTCATATAAAGAGATAGGGGAAAATTGCATAAAATACTCCATCAGCACAGTGGCATTGCAAGAAGTGGCAAAGCGTGTTAACCGAGCATTGGAGAAAAAGTCAGTTGTAGAACTACTTGGCTCAAATATCGTCATGGATGAGTTTACTCAGACAATTACTTTCAAATGCATTAGAGAATTGGATTTTTTCTTGGAAAATTTTGAACGATTTTGGATCGAGAATATACGAAGTGAAAATGACAATATGATCGTTTATGAGCAGCAATTTAACAGGCAATGTTTGTACAATACGTGGCAAAATATTCAGATGACTGGGGATTCAAGAATTACCTATTTTGTATTATGTAAGCATGATATTCTATCAACCCGGAAATACGACGGGAAATGGAAATCCAAGAACGTATTTTTTCGGTTTAAGGCAGATATAGCGCATTCATGTGACCTGATTCTGATGGGACAATTTCTTATCACAATCCACCATAGTCCTGAAATACAGAAGCATATGGAAAAAGTATTTAAGGGAGCAATGCCAAGTACTATCCTACATGAGCTCTTACTCCTCGAAGGTGAGATAATTGTCACCGTTAAGAAAAATAGAGCGCAGGCAAATAAAATGGGTGGATCTCTCGACGATAAATTTTTGACACCGGAATTTAAGGAGCTTAATGCGAGACTTGAAGATCAAAGACGGCGAAATGTTCCGCTCTATATTGATGATATGTTCAAGTATTTACTTGATGAACAAGTCAATCTACTTGAACAACGAGAGGGAGATGCAACAGATAGAGATTTACCCTGGTTTGTTAATAAGGATAGACTTGACTTTCTTCAATCTCATTTTAAGGATTTGTTACAATTTTTCGATACCAATAAACCCTTAACTGTGATTGACCTGGGCATTGGGCCGTTCATAAAACCTGTGATGCTGTTGAATCAACTGAATGATACATTCCCTGCCTTGCAGTATATCGGAGTTGATTATAGTCAAGAACTGATAAACAGAGCCAAGAAGACATCAAGAAAATTCCTTAGCACATTAGCAAATCCAATTTTTCTGAAAGAGGATTTTTGCAAATTTAAGGATGATCCTAATCTGTTGCTGGATCATGTATTACATGAGCAAAAATTGATCCTGCTACTTGGGGGAGAATATGCCGTATTTGATGCCGATGAGACGAGAGATTTCCTCGGACCAATTTTAGCAAAATCTACGTATTTTATTATTGATAGTGAAACATTGCAGTCATCGGAAGAGTATGAACGGTTGCGTTCAAGGTACGAAAATCCCGGCCATCTGGATTTTCGTTTGAAACCATTTGCAGGATTAGGCATACATAGAGATCATTTTGCTAATGAACATTACAAATTTGACGAACAAAAATGGGAAGTAGTAGGAATTGCCGATCTTGTGAAAGATCCTGTACTTCCCACAATTAACCTGCAAAAAGGCGATAAAGTTCAATATTTTAGAGCGAGGAAGCCACGTTTAGGAGATTTTGAGCAAGAAATGAAACAACTTGGTGGACAAGTAGGCAAAAAAGTAGAAGTTTCTATCCACCGGGGCGAAAAGAATCTTCAACAATATTGTCTCGCTTTAGGTCGGGTTTTATAGTTGATAAGGAATAGCATGTGCACTATGGTTCTATTTCTCAAACGGATTGACCGCAGTAACGCCATCGTAATCTTGACCAACGTTGAAATCTTCACTCCAAATTTCCTTGGCTCCTGAGACAATGGCTGCTGCAATGATTAGGCCATCCCAAAATGAAGTCTGAAAACGCTTTTTTATCGCCAGACCAGAATATTGGTGTCAATGAAAATAGGTTCCATATCGTTCAACGATTATAAACGTCTTCACGAACAAATCTCTGACCACCACCAGCGAACCCCTTCTCGATCAAAGCCCATGACTGCCGTTGACTGGCACGATAACCTTTTCGGTCCGTATTCTGAAGCAGTTTCTCCAACATTTCGGCTATAATCGCTGAAAGCGACTTTCCTTCATCAACTGCAAAATGCTCAGCTCGTTTACCAAGTTCGTCGGATATTTTAAGTGTAACGTTCATATATAAAATTCCTTCCAGATAACACCTATTATAACACGCAATATCACAAAAATAAAATGCGTGCTACATCCTACTCGTAATTTCTTTCTTTTGTCTCAGGGTTAAGCCCTTTGCTTTACGTTATGTTTACATGATGCCTTAATGGAGGCTGCTTGAAGAATTGGTGTAAGGTTATCCCATTTACCGAATAACCAAAAAATCTGGCAAGCATTTGCTCTCCTTATATGTTAGGCGATTGCAAGAAAATAACATACCCACTCATGGCTTAATCGTGACATGCCATTTAGGCAGTTCAGTCGACCTGTAGAAAGACGAGAAAAAGGGTTCCAGTTGCCTTTTTGTCAATTTCACTCCCTTGTTGTATTTTC